>NZ_JBEOMB010000088.1:0-26678 GCF_046000175.1 Rhodoplanes sp. SY1 | reverse complement strand
GGACCCATACGCCCTGTCTCGCGTGAGCCACCGACACCGGGGATATGGATCCCGGGCTCGCGAACCTTAAGGTTCGCGCCCCGGGATGACGGGCTTCTTTCTCGCGACCGGACATCGAGCAAAAACGGGCGCCGCGGTGGCGCCCGTTTCTTTTCGCGAGGTCGATGAGAGAGGTCGCCCGGCTCAGGCGGCCCGCACCGCGCCCAAGAACTTGCCGACCTGCTGGCGCAGCGCGGTGCCGTCCCTGGAGAGCTCTCGGGCGGCGCCGAGGACCTGGGCCGAGGCCGTGCCGGTCTCGCTGGCGCCGCGGTTCACCTCGGTGATGTGGCGGGCGACCGCGTCGGTGCCCTTGGCAGCCTGCTGGACGTTGCGGGCGATCTCGGAGGTCGCGGCCCCCTGCTCCTCGACGGCGGCCGCGATCGCCGCGGCGATCTCGGCGATGTGCGCGATGGTGGCGCCGATCTCCTTGATGGCCGAGACCGAGTCGTGCGTCGCCGCCTGCATGCCGGCGATCTGGCTCGAGATGTCGCCGGTGGCCTTGCCGGTCTGGGCGGCGAGCGCCTTGACCTCCTGGGCGACGACCGCGAAGCCCTTGCCGGCCTCGCCGGCGCGCGCCGCCTCGATCGTGGCGTTGAGTGCCAGCAGGTTGGTCTGCTCGGCGATCGCCGTGATCAGCTTGACGACGTCGCCGATCCGGTCGGCCGAGTGCGACAGCGCCGTGATCCGCTCGTCGGTGGTGCGCGCCTGGGCGACGGCGTGCGCCGCGATGCGGCTCGACTCCTGCACCTGGCGGCCGATCTCGCCGACCGAGGAGGTCATCTCCTGGGTCGCCGAGGCGACCGCGGCGACGTTGGCCGAGGCCTCTTCCGACGCGGCCGCGACCGTGCCGGCGAGCGTCTCGGTCTGCTCGGCCGTCGTCGTCATGGCGCCGGCCGCCGCCTCCAGCGCGCCGGAGGCGTGTGAGACGCGCTCGACGATCTCGCCGACCGCCGCCTCGAACTCGGCCGCGAGCCGGTGCATGGCGGCGCGCCGCTCGTCGGCCGTCAGCGCCTCGGCGGCCTTGCGGTCCGCCTCGAGCTGATCGACCCGGGCGAGGTTGTCGCGGAAGGCGAGCGCGGCGCGGGCCGCCTCGCCGATCTCGTCGCCGCGGCCCGTGTAGGGCACCTCGACCGTCCGGTCGCCCTCGGCGAGGCCGTGCAGCACGGCGCCGATGCGGCGCAGCGGCTTGCCGATCGCGACGCTGCCGAACACCGCCGAGCCGATCAGCACGCCGACGACCAGAAGCCCGAGCACCACCGACATCTGCGTCGCGCGGCCGACGCCGCCGATCAGCTCGGAGGCCTCGGCCCGGACCGCCTGGGTGGTCGAGGCGACGGTCTCGTCGATGAGCTTGTCGATCTCGCCGACGATCGGGCGCAGGCGCTTCTCCAGCACCTCGCTCTGGGCGGCGCGCGCCGCCACCGTGTCGTCGATCACCCGGGAGAAGCGGGCGAGGTTCTTGTCGAGCTCGTCGACCTCGGCGATCAGGGCCGGGTCGGTCAGCTTGCCGCGGCCCTGGCGGAGAATGTCGCGGGCCTTCTTCTGCAGCGGCGGGATGCGGGCCGCCTGCGCCGCCGCCTCGGTGGCGTCGTAGCGCCAGGAGACGATGCGGGCCGTCTTCGACACCGAGTCGGCCTGGCGCACCAGCGCCTCGACGTCGGCGCCGTCCGGCTGCGCGGCCAGATCCTTCGAGGCGACGAAGGCGTCGAACGCCTTGTTCCACACGCCGAGCACCTCGTCGCGGGCGACCCACAGCTCGAAGATCCGGTTCTGCAGCGCGCCGATCTCCTCGACCGCCTTGTCGTAGGCGCCGACCAGCGCGGTGGCGCGGTCGATGCGCTCGGCATTGTCCTGCAGGCGCACCGCGCCGCGCATCTCGCCGAGATACCGGCCGGCATCCCCGGCGGTCTTGCGGAAGCTCGCCAGCGCGGCGCCGACCTCGTCCTTGGACCGCGCCATCTTGATCTCGCGATAGGCGACCCGCATCTGCTCGAACTCGACCTGGGCCCGACCGGCGTCCTGGATCAGCTTCTGGCGCATCAGCGCCGTCTCGGTCGCCCCGATGGTGTCGCGCCCGCTCAGATAGACGTTGCCGACGAGAACCGAGACCAGGGCGATGCCGATGAGGGCCGACAGCGTCAGCTTGGCGCCGACGCGCAAACGAAAACCCCGCATGTCCTTCCTCCGGGGCGAGATGCGATCTTGTGATGTGGATGAGGGCACTCGCCGCCGCGCACTAGTAAGGAGGTCAGAGGTTGCGGAGGAGTAAAGGAGCCACGCGCCTGACGCATGGAGGCGGCAGAATTCCCCCATGGCGCGATCATGGCTCGTCCGGCGGCGATGACGCACCACGGTCGTCCGCGCGGCTCGCCGACGTGCATTACGACTGTCGACCGTTGTCGACGGTCGACGCTGGAGTGACGATCCCGGACCCGGCGCTTCGGTCGCAGGTCTCGTACGACCAAAGAGTCGATCCGGACGGCCCACGCACCTTGCGGCAACCGCCGCAATCGCCCAAACTCGCCCGACTGTCATAAACGCAATTACATTTCCGGTGCACGCCGTGGCGATCTCTCGACGGCGTCGCGCCCAAGCGTCCGGATCGTCGGCGCCGAGCACGCGCCGCGGAGCGGATCAAACGCCGAGGACACGGCCACGGACCGCCCGCGCGGCCGACGGACCAACCGAGGCAGATAATCATCCCGGTCGCCGACATCCGGGTCGCGGGCGGGGGGACGAGGTCACGCCGCATTCAACGGAGGAATTCAGATCATGCGCGTTGCAGTCATCACCGGCGGTATGGGGGGCCTGGGCGAATCGATCAGCGTGAAGATGCACGCTGCCGGTTACCGGGTCGCGGTCACCTGCTCGCCGGGCAACAAGCACGTCGACGAGTGGCTGGAGAACCAGAAGAAGGAAGGCCGCGAGTTCAAGGCCTATCAGGTCGACGTCGCCGACTACGAGTCGTGCAAGGAGTGCGTCGCCAAGATCGCGGCCGAGGTCGGGCCGGTCGACGTGCTGGTCAACAATGCCGGCATCACCCGCGACTCGATGTTCCGCAAGATGACGTTCGAGCAGTGGGACGCGGTGCTGCGCACCAACCTCTACTCGGTCTTCAACATGTCGAAGCAGGTGATCGACGGCATGCTGGAGCGCGGCTGGGGCCGGATCATCAACATCTCCTCGATGAACGGCGCCAAGGGCCAGTTCGGCCAGTCCAACTACGCCGCCACCAAGGCCGGCATGTACGGCTTCACCAAGTCGCTGGCGCTCGAGGTCGGCCGCAAGGGCGTCACCGTCAACACCATCTCGCCCGGCTATCTCGGCACCAAGATGGTGCTGTCGGTGCCCAAGGAGGTGATGGACACCAAGATCCTGCCGCTGATCCCGGTCGGCCGCCTCGGTGCGCCGGACGAGATCGCCGACATCGTGGTGTTCCTGTCGTCCGACAGCGCCGGCTACATCACCGGCACCGACATCGCCGCCAACGGCGGCCAGTACATGTGAGGCTGTCGCCTCGCGACGACCGCTCCGGCGCCGCGGCGCCGGAGCGACCCGCTTGGCACGGACCGGCACGGCAGCCGCCACGCCCTCTGGCGCCACACCCTCTGGCGCAACGCCCTCTGGCGCAACGCCCTCGAACGGCGCGCCCCCGGCTGCCCCGGATGCCGCGCTTTCAGATGCCGCGCTTTCAGATGCCGCGAACCATGCAGCCGCCGCGCACCATGCCGGTCATCAGGTCGATGATCGCCGTGTTGGAGACGCCGTTGCGCCGTGACGCCCGCCAAGCGAAGTAGTCGACCGCATGGGCGATCGCCGCGTCGACCTTGTCGCGCGGCTCCGAGAGGTCCGCGAACGGCTCCGCCAGAACCTCCCGCATCCGCATCCAGGAGCCGGAATGGCCGGCGCAGAACTGCTTGAGGTCGGGCGCGTCCTCGACGTCGCGCAGAATGTTCCACAGCGCCGGCGAAAGCCGCTCGAAGAACGCGTAGAGCTCGCCGAGCCCGCGCCGCAGCCGCGCCTCCGGATCGGCGACCGCGGTCCAGGCCTCCGCGTCGGGCAGCGGATTGTCGGTCCAGAAGCGGTCCGCGCAGGCGAGATAGAGGGCGTTCAGCGTCGGGAAGTGGCGGTAGACGGTCGGGCGCTCGACCCCGGCCCGCTCCGCGATCGCCAGGATGCTGGTGCGTGTCGGTCCGACGCTGCAGTGCAGGTCGACAGCGGCCGCGATGATCCTCTGGCGCGTGGCATCCTGGCGGACGGCGCGACGCTTGAGCTCGTACTTGCGAGCCATCTGTGCATTCCAAACTTACTGTCGAATGGTTGCCGATATCGACGGCCTTAGAATGGAGCTAGTACATTAATATCTTTTGCTGGCAATGGAACACTCTTTACCGGTCCGTACTTTTCCCGCTCTCCCGAATTTTCCGTCCTTCCGCAGCGATGGTCGCGAACCGGGATCTCGATCCCCGGCGGCTTCGGGCTAATCCGACTCGCCGCGGCGCGGACGGGCGCCGGCGTTATCTCGTCCTTCAGGCTTCCGTGCGAGAAATGGCCGACGGGCCCGGCCGGTCGGCGCGGGCGGCCGTGTTGCGTTCGAGGGCCAGCTTCCGATCGAAAGGACCACAGATGACGCGGACCGGGATCATGCGCGCGGCGGCGTGCGCCGCGACCGTCGCCGTCGCGACCGTCACCTTCGCGCCTGCCGCCTCGGCACAGGCGCCCTACCCCTACCGGCCCGGCTACGCGCGGGTGGCGCCGCCGGCCTACGGCTATTCCTGGCGGCCGGGCTACGGCTGGTACGTGTCGTATCGGACGCGGCTGCCGGGTGCGCGCGCCGGCTTCGTGCCGGTCGGCGGCCCGGTGCCGTACGGGGCTTACGGTCCGGTCGGCTGGGCGACGCCCTATCAGGACGGCACCATTTATGCGACCGACGCGCGGCGGATCTACGCCTACCCGACCTATGTGGTGCCCACCGCGACGGCCGTGACCTACGGCACCGGCTGCCTCCCCGGGTCGGGCTGCGCCTGGACGCTCGGCTGGCGCTGAGGAGCCACTGGTCCGAAGCCTCGTGTCCCGGGCGCGGCGCAACGCGCCGCGAACTGGGACCCAGGGCGACCGAACGAGGGGACTGCCCAAACTGCTGACCGTGCTGCCCCTGGGCCCCGGCTCTGCGGCGCAACGAGCCTACGGCTCGATGCGCCTTGTCCGGGGCACGCGGCCGAGGACGGTGAGGCTCACGCGAACACCCGACGAGCCCGCCTCACACCTGGGGGGCGGGATCGAACTCGCCGGCGCGCAGCCTTCGCGCGACCTCGTCGAGCACGGCGTTGACCATGCCGGTCTCGTCGCGGTCGACGAAGGCGTTGGCGACGTCGACATACTCGGAGACGACGACGCGGGCCGGGATATCGCGGCGCTTGTCGAGCTCCCAGGCGCCGGCCCGCAGCACCGAGCGCAGGATCGCCTCAACGCGCTTGAGCGGCCAGCTCGATTCGAGCGCCTGGTCGACCAGCGGGTCGAGCTTGCGCTGGCCCTCGACGACGCCGTTGACGATGTCGCGGAAGAAGCTCTCCTCGGCCGGGAGATACTGCTCGCCCTCGACCTCGCGGCCGATCCAGTGGCTCTCGAACTGGGCGAGGATCTCGTGCAGCGGCGTCGCCGCGATGTCCATCTGGTAGAGCGCCTGCACGGCGGCGAGCCGCGCGGCGCCGCGGCGGTTCGCCTTGCGCACCGGTTTCGGCTCGCGGTTCACCGCTCGCTCCGCGGGCTCTGCAGGTGGCGCTTCACCCGGATCAGCGAGGTCACGGCGGCGGCCGCGACACCGCCCTTGTCGCCGCGCTCCGGATCGGCGCGGGTCTCGGCCTGCTCGTGCGTGTCGGTGGTCACGATGCCGTTGCCGATCGGCACCCGATGGCGCACCGCGAGGTCCATCAGGGCGCGGGCGGACTCGCCGGCGACGATGTCGTAGTGGCTGGTCTCGCCGCGGATCACGCAGCCGAGCGCCACGATACCGTCGAACGGCAGCCGCCGCGTGTGGACGGGCGCCTCCAGCGCGATCGCCACGGCCTGCGGCACCTCGAGGGAGCCGGTCACGCTGACGATGTCCCACTCGACGCCGGCGGCGTCGAGCACCCGCCGGGCGCCTTCCAGCAGCGCGTCGGCGATGGCGCCGTAATAGCGCGCCTCGACGATGAGGATGCGCGCGCCCGGCAAGGGCTCTTCGGTGGTGCGGGTCGCTGTGCTCGGTCCGGCCATGGGGTCCCTCGGTCGCGCCGTCAGTAGCAAGTCGGCAGGACCGGCCGCAACCCCGACCGCGGCAGACCGCCCCTGCGCGGCGACGTGGCGCGCCGGGTCTAGGCCGGAGAGGCCTCCGCGAGGCGTGCGGCATAGCGCGCCATCAGGTCGACCTCGAGGTTGACCGGGTCGCCCGGCGCGAGGTCGCCCAGCGTCGTCACCTGCAGCGTGTGCGGGATCAGCAGCACCGAGAAGGCGTCGCCGTCGACGTCGTTGACGGTGAGCGACACGCCGGCGAGCGTCACCGAGCCCTTGGTGGCGACGAAGCGGGCGAGCGGCGCCGGCGCCCGGAACGTCATCTTGGCCATCTCGCCGAGATTCTCTCGCGCCACCAGCGTGGCGAGGCCGTCGACATGGCCGGTGACGAGGTGGCCGCCGAGCTCGTCGCCGATCTTCAGCGCCCGCTCCAGATTGATCCGCGATCCGACCGTCCAGCGACCGACCGTGGTGAGCCGCAGCGTCTCGGCGGCGGCGTCGACCGAAAACCAGGTGCGCCCCGCCTCCACCCCGGCGGCCACCACGGTGAGGCAGGTGCCGCTGCAGGCGATCGAGGCGCCGTCGACGATGGTCGCGCGGTCGTAGGCGCAGGCGATGGTGAGGCGGCGGAGGTCGTCGGCGCGCGGCGCGACCGCGACGACGGTGCCGATATCGGTGACGATGCCCGTGAACATGGCCCTGGATTAGTGCGGTGCGAGGGGGAATGCAATGTCGAGCCTCGTGTCCCGGGCGCGGCGCACCGCGTCGTGACCCGGGACCCAGGAGCGATCGGGCGATGCGCCTGCCCTGTCGCCCCTGGGTCCCGGCTCTGCGGCGCGTCGTGCCTTCGGCCCGACACGCCTCCGTCCGGGACACGGAGTCGGGAGCCCTTCCCCATCACCCTTTCTTGCGCCCGGTCTCGTGCCACAGCAGCGCGAGGCCGGAGGCGACGACGACGGCGGAGCCGATCAGGAGGTGCACGGTGGGCACGTCGCCCCACACAAGGAAGCCGATCCCCATCGCCCACACGAGCGACAGGTAATAGAACGGCCCGACCGCGCCGGCCGGCGCGAGATGGAGGGCCTTGGTCCACCAGTACTGGCCGATGGCGTTCGACACGCCGTTCACCAGCATCAGCACGCCGTCCCAGACCGTCGGCATGACGAAGCCGAACGGCAGCGCCGCGGTGAAGATCACGGTCAGCATCACCATCTGCCACATGGTGAGGGTGGCGGGCGACTCGGTGCGGGTCATGCTGCGCACGCCCGCCGTGACGAGGCCGTAGAGCACCGCATTGCCGATCGCGAACAGGAAGCCGATCTGGAACGTCTCGGCACCCGGATGGGTGACGATCAGCACGCCGGCGAAGCCGGCGACCAGCGCGGCCCAGCGGGCGCGCCCGGCCGTCTCCTTGAAGATCAGGGCCGAGAAGAGGGTCGCGAACAGCGGCGCCGAGAAGTTGACCGCGATGACGCTCGCCAGCGGCATCAGGCTGAGTGCGATCATGATGCAGGTCTGCGCCGCCGCCTGGGTGACCGAGCGGGTTACGTGGTCGCGCAGCCGGCGCGTGCGGAACACCTCGAGGCCGGTCTTCGGCAGGATGATGATCGACACCGTGACCAGCGACACCAGCACCCGGACGAACAGGATCTCGCCGACCGGATAGGTCGCGACCTGCCATTTCGAGACGGCACTGCCGATCGCGAACATGATCGTGCAGCCGATCATGAACAGGATGCCGGAGACGACGGAACGCGAGGCCATGGACACGGACGGGGGTGCGGGCGGGGTATCGGACGCAGGGATCCGGGCGGGACGGCCGGACGACGCTGCGCGGGACCGCGCGCGCGACCGGACACGCCAGAACTCGCCGGCTGCGGCCGTGCCGTCAAGCGCCCTTGGAAGGGTTTGCAATTTCCAACGGTTCCAAGTCTGCTCTGATTCAAACTCTGCTCTGTACTTTCTCGTATGACGGGCCAACCGGCGACCGACTATCCAGCCCAGCACCCACGGCCGGACCGCCGCCGGCAGGCGCGCGGTCGCCCGACGAAGCAGGAGGATGCGGGATGGTGTTTGCGAGCCGACGCGACGCACTGACGGGCCTCGCCGCCACCGGCCTCGCCGCCGTGATCCCGCGCAGCCCGGCGATGGCCGGCGAAAAGCTCGCGAGCGTCGTGATCAACGGCATGCCCGCGACGCCGTCGGTCGTGATGGCGCGGCTGATCGAGACCGGCGCGCTGTCGCGCTTCGCCGACAAGGCGCAACTGAAGGTGTGGCGCACGCCCGACCAGATGCGGGCCGGCGTCGTCTCGGGCGAGATGGCGGTGTTCGGCACGCCGTCCTACTCGTGCGCCAACATGCGCAACCGCGGCGTCCCGGTGCGGCTGATGAACATCGTCACCTGGGGGCTCCTCTATCTGATGAGCCGCGACGACAGCGTCCAGAAGATCGAGGACATCGCCGGAAAGCCGGTGCTGATGGCGTTCCGCAACGACGCACCCGACCTGATCTTCCGCATGACGCTGCGCAAGCTCGGCATGAACCCCGACACCGACGTGAAGCTGCAATACGTGGGCACGCCGACCGAGGCCGTGCAGCTTCTGCTCGCCGGTCGTGCCTCCCTCGCCGTGATCTCCGAGCCGGCCGCGACGGCGGCGCAGGTCCGCGGCGCGGCGGCCGGCGTCACGGTGCGTCGCACCGCCGACCTCACCGCCGTGTATGGGCGGCTCACCGGGCGGCCGCCGCGCATCGCCCAGGCCGGGCTCGGCGTGCGGGAGGATTTCCTCCAGGCGAATCCCGAGGTGGTTCGGGCGATCCACGAAGGCTGCGTCGCGAGCGCCCGCTGGGTGCTCGACAACCCGGCCGAGGCCGGCAAGCTCGGCGCGACGACGCTCGACCTCGCCGCACCGGTGGTGGAGAAGTCGATTCCACATTTCCGCCTCGACGTCGTCGCCGCCGCCGACGCCAAGCCCGACCTCCAGCACTACTTCACGGCCCTGATGGAGATGTCGCCCGACATCCTCGGCGGCCGGCTGCCCGACGACGCCTTCTACTGGGGCCCGGCCGCATGATCCGGCTGCGCGCCCGCCTCGCCCGAGCATTGGACCAAGCATTGGACTATGTCTGGGGCGGCTGGGGCGCCGCCGCGAGCCTGTTGCTGCTCGTCGCGCTGTGGGAGGCCGGCCACGCCGCCTACGGCACGCTCGTTCTCCCCTCGCCGCGCGAGACCTTCGCGTCCTTGTGGCAGATGACGCTCGCCGGCAAGGTGTGGCCGGCCGTCGTCGAGACCAGCCGCAACGCGCTGCTCGGCTTCGCCTTCGGCGTCGTCTTCGGCGGCGTTCTCGGCGCGCTCGCCGGCCTGTCCGACATGATGCGCCGCATGCTGGCGCCGATCGCGACGCTGATGCTCGGCATCCCGGCGATCGCCTGGGTGGTGCTGTCGCTCTTGTGGTTCGGCGGCTCCGGGCTCGCCGTGGTGTTCACCGTGATGGTGACGAGCGCGCCGATCGTGTTCGCCAGCGCCGCCGAAGGCGTGCGCAGCCTCGACGGCGCGCTGCGCCGGATGGCGCGCGCCTTCCGGGTGCCGCGCCACGTGCTGGTGACCGACGTCTACCTGCCGCACATGCTCTCCTATCTGTTCCCGGCGGTCGCCACCGCGCTCGCGCTGTCGTGGAAGGTCGCCGTGATGACCGAGCTCCTGAGCGGCGCCGGCGGCATCGGCGACGGGCTCGCGACGGCGCGCGTGCAGGTCGACACCGTCAAGGCGATGGCCTGGATCCTGGTCGTCGTGCTGCTGCTGCTCGCGGTCGAGTATCTGTTGCTCGAGCCGCTGCGCCGCCGCCTGCTCACCTGGCGGCGCGACCTCCCCGGCGCCGAGGCGCGCGACATGCCGGGGATCTGATCAGCATGACGCTCGCACCCGGCGGCACTCTGGCGACGACGACGCCCGGCCTCGTGGTCGAGGCCGTGTCGCATGCGTTCGGGCCGGAGCCGGTGCTGGCGAAAATCTCCTTCGCGCTGCCCGCCGGAAAAGTCGGGTGCCTGATCGGCCCATCGGGCTGCGGCAAGAGCACGCTCTTGGCGATGATCGGCGGCCTCGTGCAGCCCGACCAGGGCCGCATCCTCCACGGTTTTGCGCGCCCCGCCTTCGCGTTCCAGGATCCCTGTCTGCTTCCCTGGAGGGACGCGCGAAAGAACATCGCGTTCGGGCTGAAGGCGCTGCCGATGCGCGCCGCCGAGCGGCTGGCGCGCGCGGACGCGCTTCTGCGCGTCGTCGGCCTCTCCGAGGACGACGGCGACAAGTTCCCGCACGCGCTGTCGGGCGGCATGCGTCAGCGGGTCGCCCTCGCCCGCGCGCTGGCGATCGAGCCGGACCTGCTGCTGCTCGACGAGCCGTTCAGCGCGCTCGACGTCGGGCTGCGCCGGCAGATGCAGGCGCTGGTGCAGCGGCTGATCGACGCGCGCGGGCTCACGACCGTGCTGGTGACGCACGACCTCGCGGAAGCCGTGCGCATGGCCGATCGCATCGTCGTGCTCTCGCCGCGCCCGGCCCGCCTCGCCGCCATGCACGACATCGCCGTGCCGCACGCGGCGCGCGACGACGGCTTCGTCCATGCCGAGGTCGGCCGTCTGCTCGCCGATCCGGCGACCGCGACGGCGCTCTCGGTCGAGCCGGAGTCGCCGCGATGAAGCCCGTCGTCCCGCAAGCGACGCGCGACGTCGTGCTCAGCGAAGCCTTCCGGCCGTTCTTCCTGCTGGTGCCGCTCGCCGCCGTCGCGGCCGTGCTGCCGCTGCCGGTAATCTGGACCGGCCTCGTCGGCGCCGGCACGGTGGGGAGCGCGGCCTGGCACGCGCACGAGCAGATCTTCGGCTGCCTCGCCGCCGCGATGGCGGGCTTCGCGCTGACCGCCTTCCCGAGCTGGACGGGCACACCCCCTGTCGCCGGCCGGCCGCTCGCCGCGCTGGTGCTGGTCTGGTTCGCCGGCCGCGTCGCCTTCTGGCTCGACGGCGTGCTGCCGGCCGAAGTGGTCGCGCTCGCCGACCTCGCCTTCCTGCCGGCCGTATTCGGCACCGCCCTGCCCGCGCTCTCGAAGCCCGGCCGCCGGCCGCTCGATCTCGGCCTGGTGATGCTCGGGCTGCTCGCCGCGAATTTCTGGTTCCACATGACGCGGCTCGGGGCGCTGCCCGGCACGCCGGACGCCGCCGTGATCCTCGGCCTCGATCTCCTGCTGGTCGCGATCGCGCTGGCGCTCGGCCGCATCCTGCCCGTGGCGCTCGGCGCCGCGCTGCGCGAGACCGGGCGGAAGGGTCCGCCGCGGCTTTCTCCCGGGCGCCGGCATCTCGCGGTCGCGACGCTCGTGCTGTTCGCCATCGCCGACACGGTCGCCCCGGCGAGCCCGGTGACCGGCTGGATCGCGCTCGCCGCCGCCTGCGCCCAGCTCGACCGCATGGTCGAGCTGCATCGCGGGCCTGCGCTCCTGCGCCCGCAGGTGCTGCTGTTCTACGTGGCACAGGCGTTTCTGGCGGCCGGGCTCGCCGGACTCGGCGCCGTGGCGCTCGGCGCCGGCTTCGATCCGACCGGCCTGCGGCACCTGCTCGGCATGGGCGCCGCCTCGCTCACCGTCGCCACCGTGATGTCGATCGTGTCGCTGCGCCACACCGGCCGCAGCTTCCCGCTGCCGCGCGCCGTGTGGATCGCACCCGCCCTGATCGTCGCGGCGACGCTGTTCCGCGTGATCGCCCCCGAGATCGCGCCCGCCGCGATGCCGTGGCTCGGCGTCGCGCTGCCGAGTGCGCTGTGGGCCGCCGGTTTCCTCGCCTGGCTCGCCGTGTTCGGCCCCTGGCTGGTCGCGCCTCGGATCGCCCCCACGGCAGGATGAAATCACGTCGCTGATTTTGAAAGGAGAGACGATGACGCACGTTTTGAAGATGCGCGGGTCGAAGCAGAACCCCGTCGCGATCAGCTACGAGCAGATGCTCACGTTCCACGGCGGCCCGCATCCGGGCGGCGTCGCGGTCGCCTACAAGGTCCTGGAGACGGCGTTCCCGCTGATCTCGCCGGACGGTCCGCCCGAGCGCAGCGCCATCCAGGTGGCGATCGGGGTCGACGGCCCCGGTGTCGTCGACGGCCTCGAATGCGCCACCCGCGCCTTCAGCCGCCAGCGCGCCGTTCTCGATCACGGCGCCAAGAAGGGCCAGGCGGTGTGCGGCGAGCACTTCTGGTTCGAGATCCGCCACAAGGGCACGTCGGTGAGCCTGTGGCTCAAGGAGGGCACGCTGACGAGCGAGTTCCTCGCCCTCGCCGCGAAGGCCGCGGGCGGCCTCGCGAGCGCCGCCGAGGTGGCGCGCTTCGACGCGCTGCGCCACGAGATGGCGGAGCGCGTGCTGGCGTCGCCGGCCGCCGACCTGTTCGAGATCGGCCCCGTGGTGAAGAGCTGAAGGACCGCTGACATGATCCCGTCCATCAAGATTCGCGATTACGCGGGCGAGCTGACCATCACGCTCGACGACCTCGAGGCGTTCCACGACAAGGATCACTTCGGCGGCGTGGTGCTGTCGATCAAGGTGCTGCAGCGCGCCTTCGCCGCCTTCCCGGGCGCCGGCATCCCGCATCGCGACGAGGTCGCCATCGTGGCCGGCCTCAACCCGCCGGGGCTCATCGACTCGTTCGAGTTCATGCTCCGCGCCATGTCGCGCAAGCGCCTGGTCGTCGACCAGACGCTGGCGCACGGCCCGGCCTCGCCGTTCGGCCGCTTCTGCTTCGAGGTCCACCGCCCCTGCGGCGCCGTGGCGCTGTGGGTGCGCGAGGGCCTGCTGCCGGACGACTTCGCCACCACCGGCAAGAAGGTCGAGGCCGGCTTCGGCACCGAGGCCGAGATCGCCCGCTGGAACGGCTACAAGCGCGACGTCGGCGTCGCCATGATCCCGATGAGGCCCGAGGACATCCTCGAGCTGCGCCCGATCGAGAGCCGGCGGATGGTCGCATAAGCGCGACGCCTCGTGTCCCGGGCACGGCGCGTTGCGCCGCGTCCGGGGCACGTTAGAGGTGCTGGTCATTCCGGGGCGCGGCGAAGCCGCGAACCCGGAATCCAGCGGCAGGTTTCGAAGCGTGCGGCTGGATTCCGGGTTCGGCACTTCGTGCCGCCCCGGAATGACGGATCACGGGGCGGCCGCAGGGCGTGACACCTCCCGCAGCCGCTCCAACAACTCCGCCTGCACGGCGGTCGGCAGCCAGTCGGCGCGCGTGGTGACGCCGACGACGCGGCGCGGATGCGGCACCGGCAGATCGAGCACCGCGAGATCGTCCGGGCCGCCGGCGCCGTCGCGGGCGACGCCGAGGCGCGGCAGCAGGCTGAGCCGGTCGGTCTCGGCCAGCACGGCGACGATGCCGCCGAGCGAGTCCGCCTCGATGTCCACCCCGGCCGGCAGCGCCCAGGCGGCGCGCACGCGGTCGACGACGGCGCGGCGCGGCAGCGTCGCGGTCGGCACCACCCAGCCATAGGGCCGCAGATCGGCGGGCGTCAGGTCGCGGCGGCCGGCGAGCGGATGACCGCGCCGGCAGGCGATTCGGTACGGGTCGTCGAACAGCGCCGCCTCGGCGAGATCGTCGAACGGCGGCGGCGCCCGCAGCGCCCCGAAGATCAGGTCGAGGGCGCCGCTGCGCAGGCTTTCGGCGAGGCTCGCATACGGCGCCTCGCTAATGGTGACACGAGCGCCCGGATGCGCGCCCAGCACCGCCTCGGCGGCCCGGGCGACGAGCCGCACCGGGGCGAGCGCGAGAACGCCGATGACCACCGTGGCGGCCGCGCTGCCGCGCGCGAGCGCCAGCTCCTCGCGCGCCGCCCTCACCTCGGCCGCGGCGAGCGCGAAGCGGCGGGCCAGCTCGGCACCCGCCGCCGACAGGCCGACGCCGTCGCGGGTGCGGCGGTAGAGGGCGACGCCGATCAGCTTCTCGAGGTCGCGGGCGGCCCGGTGCAGGGTCGGCTCGGCGATGCCGAGCGCCGCCGCTGCGCGCCGGAACGTCTGGGCCGTCCACACGGCCGAAAGCGCGCGCAGATGGGCGTCGGCGAGCGCCCGCACGATGCGGGTCGCCGCATCTCCGTCCGGGGCCGCGCCGGTCGCGATGCCGACCGCGCCGCGGAGCTGGCCGAACAGGCGCCCGGTGCGGCGCGCCAGCAGTCGCCCGGCGTCGGTCGGCACGGCGCCGTCGCCACGCCGCTCGACGAGGGTCGCGCCGAGCTCCGCCTCCAGGGCGCGGACGGCCCGGCTCACCGCCGGCTGGGTCAGCCGCAGCGCCGCGGCCGCCGCCGTCATGCCGCCGGCGGTCGCCACCTGATCGAAGGCGCGCAGCCGGCCGAGCCGGGTCCCGTCCACGCGAAGCATCCTCTCTCGACGGCCGACCCGGCCGGCAGGCGGGTCGATCTGAACAAGTCGACTTAGCATGAATTCATGGCGCGCAGCAGCGTTGGAATGCCGGCCGAACGGCCGAGAAATGCTGAACTGGCGCGCCCAGGAGCCGCCCATGACCGCCATCATCGACATCCACACGCATGTGATCTCGCCGGATACGGCGCGCTATCCGCTGGCGCCGCTCGGCGGCAAGCAGTCGGACTGGTCGCACGCCCATCCCTGCACGGCCGAGGAACTCGTCGCGGCGCTCGACGAGGCCGGCGTGGAGAAGGCCGCCGTGGTGCAGGCCTCGACGGCCTACGGCTTCGACAATTCCTACGCGGCCCATGCGATCGCGACCTTCCCGGAGCGCTTCACCGGCGTGTTCTCGATGGACCTGTTCGCGCCCGACGCCGCGGCCGTGTTCGACGGCTGGCTGGCGAAAGGCTTTACGGGGCTGCGCCTGTTCACCACCGGCACGACGCAGCCCGGCCAGGCCGGCTGGCTCGCCGATCCGCGCACCTTCCCGATCTGGGAGCGGGCCGAGGCGGCCGGCGTGCCGGTCTGCGTGCAGATGCGCCCCGAGGGCGTTGACCAGCTCACGGTGCTGCTCGACCGTTTCCGCAAGGTCCCCGTGGTGCTCGACCATCTCTCGCGCGTCGACCTCTCGGACGGCGCGCCCTACGACAAGGCCGACTGGCTGTGGCGTCTCGCCGAGCGACCCAACGTGGTGCTGAAGCTGACCAGCCGGACGGTGCGCGAGGCGTCGAACGGGGCGGCGCGACCGGAGGACTTCTTCCCGCGCCTCGTCCGCGTGTACGGTGCGGAGCGCATCGCCTGGGGCTCCAACTTCCCGGCCGAGCCGGGGCCGATGAGCAACATCCTCGCCGCCGCCCGCACGGCACTGTCCTGCCTGTCCGAGACCGACCGCGAAAAAATCTTCGCCGGCACGGCGCGCCGGCTCTATCCCGCCCTCGCCGCCGCGCCGGTGCCCGCCTGATCACCCTGCCTTCCTGGTGCCGTTCGAGGCATCGGGCAAAAACAACGACCGGAGGACCACCATGACCGCCGCCCTCGCCCGCCTGCACACCGACCGTCGTAATCTGCTCGTCGGCGGCCTCGCCGGAGCCCTCGCCGCGCTGCTGCCGGCGTCCGCGCGGGCGCAGGCCGGCTACCCGAACCGGCCGGTCCGCATCATCGTGCCTTACGGCGCGGGCGGCATCGCCGACGTGACGATGCGGATGGTGGCGCAAAAGCTCTCCGACAAGTTCGGCCAGCAGTTCATCATCGACAACCGGCCGGGCGCCGCCGGCGTGATCGGCATCAACTCGGTGGTCGCCTCGACCCCGGACGGCTACACGCTGGCGATGATCGGCGGCGGGCTCACGGCGGCGAAGTCGCTGTTCAAGTCGCTGCCCTACGACCTCGAGCGCGACCTGGTGCCGATCTCGACCACGGCCGCCTACGGCCTGGTCATCGCGACCAAGGCGGGGTCGCCGCTGAAGAGCGTCGCGGACATCATCGCGGCCGCCAAGGCGTCGCCCGGCAAGCTCAATTTCGGCTCGATCAATCCGGGCAGCAACCAGCATCTCGGCGGCGAGCTGTTCAAGTCGATGGCCGGCATCACCGTCACGGCGATCCCGTTCAAGACGACGCCGCAGCTCGTCACCGCGATGATCCAGGGCGACGTCGACGTGCTGTTCGAGTATCAGGCCGCCCTGCAGGGGCCGCTGGAGGAGCGCCAGATCGTCGCCGTGGCGACGACCGCGACGCAACGGGCGCCATCGCTCCCCGACGTGCCGACCGTCGCCGAGAGCGGCCTGCCGGGCTACGAGGTGACGAGCTGGAACGGCCTCGCGGCGCCGGCGGCGACGCCACCCGACATCGTCGCGACGCTCAACAAGGCCGTGGTCGAGGTGCTCGCCCTGCCCGACATCCAGGCGGCCGCGACGCGCTACGGCATGGCGGCGCAGGGCTGCTCGGTGGAGGACTTCAAGGCCCGCATCGCCCGCGAGGTGGCCAAATGGGCCAAGGTGGTGGAAGCCGCCGGCATCGAGAAGAAGTAGACGGAGAGGCTGTTCGGCTCGCCATCGGCCGGGAGGCGCGGCTTCGTGTCCCGGACGCGGTGCATCGCACCGCGAGCCGGGACCCAGGGCAATCAGGCGACGTGATCACCGTGCGGCCCCTAGGCCCCCGTTCTACGGCACGGCGCCTGCGGCTCGCCGTGCCTTGTCCGGAGCACGAGGCCGAGACACGCGGACAAGGATCGGCGAAGTCCGTCTCAGCGAGGACTTCCCGGAATTCGTCATTCCGGGGCGCGCCGAAGGCGCCAACCCGGAACCAGCGGCAAGCTCGACTGTCATGGCTGGATTCCGGGTTCGGCGCGGAGCCTGTCGTCGGGCCGGCCAAAGGCCGGACCCGATGGCGCCGCCCCGGAATGACTGAATATTGCGAAGTCCGCCTCAGCGGTTCACGCAGCTCCAGACGAAGCTCGCGCGCTGCGACGGGCTGAAGGCGTGCTCGCGCGCCTGCTGCTCGCAGGCGGGGCGCCGCTCGCGCCTTGCGGCGAGCTCGTCGCGCAGCATCTCGCCGGGACTGGCCGACGCCACCACCTGTCCGGCCGGCGACGTCGATCGCGTGCAGGCCGCGGCCGTGAGGCCGATGGCGACCGCGCAGAGAAGGCCGACGGCATTCCGCATGGGGATCACACCTCGAAACGGGTTATCCCCTCCCCGCGTAAAGATTAACACCGGACGTCCCGTCTTGAACAGCCGGTGGTTTTCCTGAACCGGCCGACCCTGTGCATGGCCGGGGGATCGGGCCGCCGCCGTCGGACGGAGCCTTCCCATTCGGCACGCCGCCGGGGCCGGGAGCACCGCCCGGGAAGCATCATGGAACCAATCGGCACGATCCGCGTTGAACCCCATCACCGGCAGCGGCAACGGGCGTCGGTGGCTGAGAGACCGTTTGTGCTCCCGCTCGTCAGACGGGAGCCTGCGCATGCGGTCGCTCACTTATCGCCTCGTTCTTGAGGGCGACGAGGTCGCCTGGGAAGTTCGCACGGGCGATGGTCGCCTCGTCGCTTTCGGGAGAGCCGGTGACACCGTCGCGGCAAGAGCGGCCGCGTTGGCTACGGTGTGCGGTTCTCGTTCGCCAGCGCTGGCGACCGGTCCGGATGAGTTTGAAATCGGCGGCTCAAGAATCGGCGGTTCCTCTCTGGACGGTTCAGGGGAACCGAGTACACCAGCCGACCGGTCTCATCCTCCACGACGATGAAGGCTCCTTCGACGAGACCGGGGTCGACGTTACGGGCGAGTTCGGATGCGACCTGTCGCGCGTTCTCGACCGCGTCGAGAACGGAGGGGAGACCTTCACCCGTGGTGTCCCGAGCCGACCTACTGCCCGACAGGTGGAAGAAGAAGCGGGGCATGCCGAAGCTCCAGCCGTTTATCACAAGCCCCCAGTCGCCGAAATGTTCCGAGCCCGACCGGAAGCCTGCTCGTCGCCCTGACTTCTCGGACGGCTCGCCGCTCCGCCCACGACCAAGCGGACGACGGAAAGCGTCGATCGGCGACCACCGAATGAACTGTAAGGCTGTTCGGGGAAGTCTGCCAAGTCTCTGAAAAGACTGGCGGGAGCGACGGGGCTCGAACCCGCGACCTCCGGCGTGACAGGCCGGCGCTCTAACCAACTGAGCTACGCCCCCGAACTTCGGAGCCGTTCTCCTAGGGCCCTGCCCGACCGAAGTCAAGCACACATCGCGACGATCGGAACCGCGCCGGAACGGCGCTGCGACGGCACACGAGTCCGCCCGCGCCGCGCGTCGAAAAGTGCTGTCAAACGGGCGGATTCTCTGCCGCATGTCGCGGAAACCCGTAAAACATGGGCACTTCCGTCGATTGGCGCTGGCGACGGCCGAAGAATCGTCTATGTGACGGGCAGTTTCGGCGTCCATCGATCCGCAGAGGAGGGATAAGAGATGGCCAAGGCAGCGACCACGACGACCCCGACCATCACGCTCAAGCACCTCGCCGCGACGCTCGCCGGCGAGCACGAGATCGCCAAGAAGCAGTCCGAGGCGATTCTCGGCGACTTCGTGGGTCTCGTGGTCAAGCACCTCAAGAAGGGCGATCGCCTGCGCATCGGCGGCCTCGGCATCCTCCAGGTCAAGAAGCGCGCCGCCCGCATGGGCCGCAATCCGGCGACCGGCGAGGCCATCAAGATCAAGGCGAGCAAGAAGGTCGCCTTCCGGGCCGCCAAGGAGCTCAAGGACTCGATCTGAGTCGAGAGAGGACGGGGCCACTCCCCTCGCCTTCGTCATGGCCGGGCTCGTCCCGGCCATCCACGTTCGCCCCCCTGACCTCGCGCGGAATCGTGGATGCCCGCGACGAGCGCGGGCATGACGCGCCGTCGGTCGGGGTGCGTCGATCGGCTGATGCGGCGCGCGCGACGCGCGAGCCGCATGCTCCGCCCCCCGCTCAGAACCGCCCCTTCGCCTCCAGCAGCAGACCGTAGCGCTGCTGCTCGAACCGGGTGAGGTCGTAGGTCTGGGCGAAGCTCGGACCGAACGTCACCGTGCCGGTGTCGGCGTTCAGTCCCCAGTAGCGCCCGCCAGCGCCGATCGCCAGGTGCGGCGTGACGGCGTAGTGGACGAACAGCTCCGCCTCGACGCCCCAGCCGCGCGACGAGCGCGAGATCACGTTGGGGGCCGGGCCGAGATCGTTCATGCCCTGGCGCAGCAGGTGGCTGTCCTTGTTCTCCACATGGGCGACCGGGACCCAGGCGACCTCGCCCGACACCGACCAGCCCGGCAGGAACTCCCAGCGGCCATCGACGCCGAGCCGCAGCGCGTGCCAGGTCGGCTCGTAGACGAACACGGCGGTCGCGTCGCTCACGAGCCGGGTGCCGGCCGGCACGCCCCAATAGGCGCCGCCGAAGTCGTCCGGATTGGTGACCAGGCCGGAGGCGCCGAGCATCTCGTTCCAGTAGTGGTAGCCGACGAAGCCGCCGACCCGCCAGCCGGCCTTCGGCACCTCGAACGACCAGCCGGCGTCGACGATGCCGTAGCGCAGGCTGTCGCCCGTCACGGTGCTGGTCGTGTCGGAGAACTTCCATTGGCCGGCGAAGAAGTCGCGGTCGACGATGGTGCCGCCGTCGAGCGTGCCGGCACCGATCAGCCCCTTCACGAAAATCCGGGTCGGCTGGTGGGCGATGCGCGCGAACGCCTCCCCGGCGTGGCCGTTCATGCCGCGCCAGTCGAGCGTCGAGGTCGGATCGCCGTAGCCCGGAACACCGTTGCGGAAGCCGAAATCGACCTTGCCGGTCGAGTACCAGTAGCGTGCCCCGACATCGATCTTGAACGGCGCCGGTGCGACCGGGACCACATAGGCGGGGCGCATCGGGGGCGCCTTGGCGATCGGGGCCGGAGCGGACGATATCGCGCCGGTCGTGCGCGGCGCTGCGTCGGGCGGGGCCGGCGCGGCGGTCTCCGAAAAGCTCGGCCAGGCCGGTCCCCAGTCCGCGTCGGACGATGCGCGGCTCGCCGGGCGCGGGTCGCGCGCCGGGCGCGTGTCACGCGCCGAAATCGTGGCAGGCGCGGCGATCGCGGGGAGGCTTCCGGTGATGTCCGGGTCGGCCGCAGGAGACGACGGCTGTGCCCGCCTCTCCTGCGTGGCCGAAACGTCGGCGGTCGGCGACGGCTGTGCCCGTCGCGGTTCCACCGTGGAGCCGGCGGGCCGCGCCTCCGTCCCGTCGGACGGCAGGCTGGGCCAGCGCGGACCCGGATCCCAGACCGTGGCCTCGCCCGTGGGTTCGGACGGAAGCCGCGGCCATTCGGCGGCGGCAGCGGGACCGAGGGATACGAGGGGGATCGAGACCGCCAGGGTCGCCAACGCCGTCGCGGCGCGAAACGAGCGGCCCCTGTCCCCTGTCACTCCCGGCTCCCTGTGCCTCCGTGAACAGGAACAATTTGAACTGATTTGTTATCGATTCATTGCCGAACGCGCCGGCCCGGCGGCGCGAGTTCGCCGGCGCGGTTAATGCGGGGTGAAGGGGGAGCAGTCCCGCGAGGCAGACACCGCCGCCGTCCTCATGGTGAGGAGCACTCCGGAGGAGTGCGTCTCGAACCACGAGGCTCCCGACTCGGCCGCCCCCGCCCTTCGAGACGGCTGCTTCGCAGCCTCCTCAGGACGAGGGCGGAGTGAGGTCGCTTCCGTGGCGCGGCCTGATCACAAGCTCGCGGCGGCCGGCATCGGGACGTGGCGGGCGAGGCGCTCCTTCTTGAGGAGCTCGGCGAGCAGGAAGGCGAGGTCGATCGACTGCTCGGCGTTGAGCCGCGGATCGCAGAAGGTGTGATAGCGGTTGTTCAGATCCTCGTCCGAAATGGCGCGGGCGCCGCCCGTGCATTCGGTGACGTTCTGCCCGGTCATCTCCAGATGGACGCCGCCGGCGATCGTGCCCTCGGCCGCGTGCACGGCGAAGAAGCCCTTCACCTCCTGGAGAATGCGATCGAACGGCCGGGTCTTGAAACCGGAGGCCGAAGAGATCGTGTTGGCGTGCATCGGATCGCACGACCAGATCACGTTGCGCTTTTCGCGCGCCACGGCGCGAACGAGCGGAGTCAGAAGCTCGCCGACCCGGTCGGCGCCCATGCGGCAGATCAGAGTGAGGCGGCCCGGCTCGTTCTCCGGATCGAGCACCTCGATCAGCCGCATCAGATCGTCGGCCTTCATCGACGGCCCGCATTTGAGCCCGATCGGGTTCTTGATGCCGCGGCAGTACTCCACGTGGGCGTGGTCGAGCTGGCGGGTGCGGTCGCCGATCCACAGCATGTGGCCGGACGTGCAGTACCAGTCGCCGCTCGTCGAATCGACGCGGGTCAGCGCCTCCTCGTAGCCGAGGAGGAGCGCCTCGTGGCTGGTGTAGAGCTCGGTGCCGCGCAGCTCGGGATGCCGCTCGAGATCGAGCCCGCAGGCCTGCATGAAGCCGAGAGCCTCGGAGATGCGGTCGGCGAGCTCCATGTAGCGGCGCGACTGCGGACTGTCCTTCACGAAGCCGAGCATCCACTGATGCACGCTGGCGAGATTGGCGTAGCCGCCCTGCGCGAAGGCGCGCAGCAGGTTCAGGGTCGCGGCCGACTGCCGGTAGGCCTCGAGCTGGCGGCGCGGATCCGGGATGCGCGCCTCGGCCGTGAAGTCGTTGCCGTTGACGATGTCGCCGCGATAGCTCGGCAGCGACACGCCGCCCTGCGTCTCGACCGGCGAGGAGCGCGGCTTGGCGAACTGGCCGGCGATGCGTCCGACCTTCACGACGGGCGACGCCGCCGCATAGGTGAGCACCACCGCCATCTGCAGGAAGACGCGGAAGAAGTCGCGGATGTTGTTGGCGCCGTGCTCGGCGAAGCTCTCGGCGCAGTCGCCGCCCTGCAGCAGGAAGCACTCGCCGGCCGCCACCTTGGCGAGCTGGCGCTTCAGGCTGCGAGCCTCGCCTGCAAAAACCAGCGGCGGAAACGTCGCGAGCTGCTTCTCGACGGCCGACAGTGCGTCCAGGTCCGGGAAGTCCGGCACCTGCTGGATCGGCTTCCTGCGCCAGCTCTCGGGGGTCCACCGCTCGGGCATGGTCTGGTCCTCGTCGCGCGCCGGCCGGGTCTCGTCCCGGAGGTCTCTCGTTCCGCGCGGGAGGCCTTATACACGAGGGATGCGCCGGCAGGCCAGAGGCGCGGCCAGGGCCGCGGAACGCGCCTTCACCGGCCCGGCACAGCCGTCCCGACGGCGATCATGCGCCACCGGCGAGGGCCGACGCGACGTCGGTGTGGCGGAAGTCGTCGCCCTTGAACAGCAGCGGCTCGCCGGTCGCCTTGGCGAGCGCATAGCTGAAGCAATCGCCGAAGTTCAGCCGCGCCGGATGCCCACTGCCGCGGCCGAAATCCCGATAGGCCTGGCGCGCGATGCGCGCGTGGGCCTCGGTGAAGGCCTCGATGGAGATCGAGGCCTCATCGAGCATGTCATCGAGCCGCCTGGCCAGAACCGGATGATCGTTCCGATCGACAATGATCCCGCATTCGACATAGCTCGCCGCGGACAAACGCCGTATCGGCGCGACCTCCAATGCAGCCGCATAGCGCGCAGCGTCAGGCTCGCCCTTCAGGATCGCGATCAACGCCGACGTGTCGATGATCACTTCGGCAGTCCGTTCTCGTCGTAGAGGAGGTCGCCGTGATCCATCGACTTCCACGGCTCTTTCCAGAGCGGAGCCGTCTCGCGTCCGATCGCCAGCAGCCGCTCGGCCAGACCGGGCTTCTCCTGCGGCCGCACTTTCTCCAGCCGCTCCCGCAGCGCGATCGTCACCGCATCGGTGAGGGTCTCGCCCGTCACCCGGGCGAGCTCCTCGGCGAGGCGCAGCGCCTCCTCGGTGTCGATGTTCAGGCCCATGCGAGGCTCCGTCGGTCCGGTGCCCACGAGTGTAAGGCGTGGCCCGCCGCATCAACGGTTGCGCACCCGACGTACTGCACGCCCGCGGCGGAGCCGCGGACAAGCGCCCTGCTCCGCCGACCGGCGTCCTGCGCGGCCGCCCCTACTCGGCCGCCTTGCGGCGGTGGCGCAGCGTCGGCTGGCGCATCGTCACCAGCTCCTCGGCCGCGGTCGGGTGCACGGCCATGGTGGCATCGAAGTCGGCCTTGGTCGCGCCCATGCGGACCGCGATGCCGACCAGCTGGATCATCTCACCCGCCCCCTCGCCAACGATGTGGCAGCCGAGCACGCGCTGGCTCGCGGCGTCGACCACGAGCTTCAGGAGCACCGTGGTGTCGCGCCCCGACAGCGTCGCCTTCATCGGGCGGAAGCTGGTCTTGTAGACGTCGACGTCGCCGAACTCCGCGATCGCCTGCGCCTCGGAAAGCCCGACGGTGCCGACCTCCGGCTCGGAGAACACCGCGGTCGGGACACAGCGATAATCGACCTTGGTCGGCTTGCCGCCGAACACCGTGTCGGCGAAGGCGTGTCCCTCGCGGATCGCGACCGGCGTGAGATTGACGCGGTTGGTCACGTCGCCGACCGCCCAGATGCCGGGCACCGAGGTCTGCGAGTATTCGTCGACCGCGATGCCGCCGTTCGGTGCGATCTTGATGCCGACCGTCTCCAGCCCCAGCCCGCGCACGTTGGGCGGGCGGCCGATCGCGAACATCACGGCGTCGGCGGCGACCTGCATGTCGCAGGAGAGATGCGCCGTGTAGTGCTTGCCGTGTGGCTCCACGGCCGTCACGGTCGCGCCCGTGATCACCTTGATGCCGCGCTTCTCGAGCTCCATGCGAAGCTGCTGGCGAACGTCGTCGTCGAAGCCGCGCAGAATGTTCTCGCCGCGATAGACGAGCGACACCTGGCTGCCGAGCCCGGCGAAGATCGAGGCGAACTCGACCGCGATGTAGCTGCCGCCCTGGACCAGCACGCGGGCCGGCAGATGGTCGAGCGCGAGCGCCTCGTTGGACGAGATCACGTGCTCGATGCCCGGGATCGAGGGCCCGAGCGACGGCGTCGCGCCGGTGGCGATCAGGATGTGCTCGGCCCTGATCAGCTCGCCCGAGGGCTCGAGCCGCACGGTCTTGGCGTCGTGCAGCACGGCGCGGCTTTCGACGATCTCGACCCCGGCCTTGCCCAGCGTCGCCTTGTAGGCCGCCTCGAGGCGGCCGATCTCGCGGTCCTTGCTGGCGATCAGGCTCGCCCAGTCGAAGGTCGGCGCCGTGTCGCTCCAGCCGAAGCCGACCGCGTCCTCGAACGCCTCGCGAAAGCGGGCCGCGTAGACCAGGAGCTTCTTCGGCACGCAGCCGCGGATCACGCAGGTGCCGCCGACCCGGTACTCCTCGGCGACCATCACGCGGGCGCCGTAGCCGGCCGCGATGCGGGCGGCGCGCACGCCTCCCGAGCCGGCTCCGATGACGAACAGGTCGACGCGGCGCTCGGTCGTGGTCACAGGGTATGGCCCTTCTTCTTCATCTCCTCGCGGAACCGGCTCATCACCTGCTCCGAGAACGCGTCGGCCCACACCTGCGCCCGCTTCAGGCCCTGGTCGATCACGCCCGGCTCCTCGGTCGCCATCTTCTTGCCGAGCGGCGACTTGTAGAACGTGACGAGCTCCTTCAGCTCGGCCTCGCTGAACTTCTGGGCGTAGACCTTGGCGACCTCGCCGAGCAGCTCGGCGCGCTTGCTCTCGTAGTCCTTGCGCAGCTGCAGCGCGACTTCGCCGAGCTCCTTGCCGAGCTGCGGGTTGGTCGGCAGGAAGGCGTTCTTCACGTACTCGATGACGCCGTTGACGATCGGGTCGAACACGGCGTTGCCGCCCTTGACCATGATCAGCTCGCGCGCCGCCGAAACGGCGGCGGGCGACGGATCGGCGGGCTGCTGGGTCTGTGCCTGAGCTTGCGCCGGGACGAGGCCGACCGTGCCGGCGACCAGCGCGGCCGCGGCAGTGGCGCGAAAGAGCGTGACGAGCGAGGTGGCGAGCGGACTGACCAGAGACATGGGAACCCCCTGTTGGCGACGCTGCGGGTCGTCTACCCGCGGACGACGCGGGCGGTTTCGATGCGGATGCCGGCGCTGCCCGCGAGGATCGCGGTGCGCACCAGCCCGATGAACAGGCCGTGCTCGACGACGCCCGGGACGGCGGCGAGGCGTTCGGCGAGCGCCGCCGGATCCGGGATGCGGCCGAGCGCGAGATCGAGAATCAGGTGCCCGCCGTCCGTGACGAAAGCGTGGCCCTCGCGGGTGCGGCGCAGCACCGCCCGCCCGGCGCAGCCGGCCGCCACGGCCGCCGCCTCGACCGCGATCGTCGTCGGCGCGACGCCGAACGGCACCACCTCGACGGGCAGCGGGAAGCGGCCGAGCGTCTCCACCCACTTGCTCTCGTCGGCGATCACCACCATACGGGCCGAGGCCGCCGCGACGATCTTTTCGCGCAGCAGCGCACCGCCGCCGCCCTTGATGGCCGAGAGGTCGGGGGCGATCTCGTCGGCACCGTCGACCGTGAGATCGAGGGCCGGCGTCTCCTCGAGCGTCGACAGGCGAATGCCGGCCGCCTCGGCATCGGCGCGCGTCGCCTCGGAGGTCGGCACGCCGATCACGTCGAGGCCGCCGCGCACCCGCTCGCCGAGCAGCGCGACGAAGTGCTTGGCGGTGGAGCCGGTGCCGAGACCGAGCCGCATGCCGGGCTCGACGAGATCGACGGCGCGGGCGGCCGCCTCGCGCTTGAGGGAGTCAGGAGTCATCGCTTTGCCCGGACGGGGGTCTGGAACGCTCGTTTGGAGCGCTCGTGGTATGCCGGCCCGCTATGTAGCCTCGTTCCGCCGCCTCGCCTAGAGCACGATCCCGCGACGGGGCTCTGCGGCGACCGGACCGCTTGCGCCGGCGCCCCGGCCCGGCCTAGACCGGAGCGGGAGCCCCGGCCGCGATCGCCGGGCCAGCCGAGACCGCCATGCACCAGCCCGCGCCGTCGCCGCTCGTCGTGTTCGACCTGGACGGCACCCTGATCGACACGGCGCCGGACCTGATCGACACGCTCAACGGTCTCCTGGTCCGCGAGGGGCTCGCCGCCGTGCCGTTCGACGAGGCGCGCCGCTTCATCGGCGGCGGCGCCCGGCTGCTGATCGAGCGCGCGCTCGGCGCCCACGGGCGCGATTGCGGCCCCCCCGAGATCGACCGCCTCTACGGCGTCTATGTCGACGATTACGCCGAGCGCATCGCGGCGCTGTCGCGGCCGTTCCCCGGCCTCGTCGACGCGCTCGACACGCTCGACGCGGCCGGCTGCCGCTTCGCCGTGTGCACCAACAAGCTCGAGCGCCTGTCGGTGAAGCTGCTGGAGGCGCTCGGCCTCGCCGGCCGATTCGCCGCGATCTGCGGCCAGGACACCTTCGTGGCCATGAAGCCCGACCCGCGCGCCCTCCTCGGCACCATCGCGGCGGCCGCCGGCACGCCGTCGATGGCCGTGATGGTCGG
>NZ_JBEOMB010000087.1:0-10467 GCF_046000175.1 Rhodoplanes sp. SY1 | reverse complement strand
CTTCTTGGATCGGCTCTTAAGGCCCGGAAGGTAACCCGTGGGCGAATGTTCCCGCATTAGGCGAGACAGGCGATGACGGGCGGCCGGACGAGATCGTCCCCACGAGCGACGGGCATCAGAACACGGCTGCTGGGGCTGATCCTGGTCGCCGTGCTGCCGCTCATCGCCGCCATCGCGGTCGGTCTCCATCGCGACTGGGCCAGCGATATCGACACGGCCGGCCAGCAGGTCGAGGCGCTGGCGCGCCGCGCCGCCGCGCGCTACCGCGAGGCGCAGCTCGAAGGGCGAACCCTGCTCGACATCGTGAGCTTCGCCCCGGAGGTGACGCACGGGTCGCCCGAAAGCTGCAACCGCTACCTCGCCCAGATCGAGCGCACGCGGCCGTGGTCGGAAGGCCTGCTGGTGCTCGACCGGACCGGCCGCGTCGTCTGCCACACGGCGCCGGGTGGCATCGGCCTCGACGTCTCCGATCGCGACTACTTCAAGCGCGCGATGGCCGACCGCAAGTTCGTCGTCAGCGACGTCATGACCAGCCGCGTGACCGGCGCGCCCGTCACCCTCCTGGTGCTGCCGATCCTGGACGACCACGGCACCGTCATCCGGCTGGTCGGGATGGCTCTGCGGCCGACCTGGCTCGACAAGATCGTGCACGAGAGTCTCGACGAGCTGGATCCGAGCTTCTGGCTGCTCGACGCCAGCGGCCGGCTGATGGCTTACGCCTCGCGGGACCGCGGCACGTCGGCGAACGAGGCGCTCGATTCGGACATGGCGCGGCGGCTCACCGCCCTGGCGGACACCTGGACGTCGGGCAAGCCGACCGAGAGACACGGACGCATCCATGGTGTGGTTCGGCTGCCGGAATCGGGCGGTCGCATCGTCGCGGCCGTCGACCGCAGCACCGCGCTCGCCCGGGTCGAGACCAAGATCGGCCGCGGCATGCTCGTCTCGGCCGGCGCGCTGGCGCTCGCCGTGATCCTCGCCATGGGCGTCGCCCGCGGCATCGCAGCCCCGCTCGAGCGACTGACCGGTGCCGCGCGCAGCGCGCGCGGCTTCCAGGACGTCGACCTGCCGGTGCTGCGCGACTACGCCGAGGTGGAATCGCTGTCGCAATCGCTCCAGGCCCTGCTGCGCGACAATCGCGACCGCGAGGCGGCCTTGCGCACGGCGCGGGCCGAGGCGGAGCGGGCGTCCGAGGCGGAGCGGGCCGCCCATGCGCGCCTGCGCGAGGCCATCGAGGCGGTGCCGGTCGGCCTCGCCTTCTTCGACGCCGAGGACCGCTTCGTCGTGTGGAACCGGTTCTACGAGGACCTCTACGCCGCCAATCCGATGCCGCTGGCGCCCGGCCTGCGGCTCGAGGACCGCCTGCGGGAGCGGCTGAAGGCCGGCCTGATCCCGACGGCGGTCGGCCGCGAGGAGGAATGGCTCGCCGAGCGCATGGCGAGCTTCCACGCCCATGCGGGCAGCCACGAGCAGTGCCTGCCGGGCGACCGCTGGCTGCGCATCGAGGAGCGTCGAACCAGCGACGGCGGCTCGATCGGCATCCGCATCGACATCACCGAGATCAAGCGCAGCGAGCAGTCGTTCCGCCTGATGTTCGACGCCAACCCGCTGCCGATGTGGGTGTTCGACTGCGAGACCCTGCGCTTCCTCGCCGTCAACGACGCCGCCGTCCATCACTACGGCTGGAGCCGCGAGCAGTTCCTCGCCATGACGGTGCTGGACCTGCGCGATCCGGCCGACCACGCCGCGGTCCGGCTCGCCGCCCGGTCGCCGGAGCCGTCGCGCGGCGAGCGGGTGTGGCGCCATCGCCGCGCCGACGGCAGCGAGCTCCTGGCCCAGCCGTTCACGCGGATGCTCTCCTACGACGGCCGGCCGGCCAAGCTGGTGGCGTCGATCGATGTCACCCAGCAGTCCCGCGACGAGGAGCGGATCCGTCACCTCGCCCATTTCGACAGCCTGACCGAGCTCGCCAACCGCACCCTGTTCCGTGCCCGACTGGAAGATGCGGTCGCCCGCGACCGTCCGGACGGCGAGGGGCTGGCGCTGATCTGCATCGATCTCGACGGCTTCAAGGACGTCAACGACACGCTCGGGCACCCGATCGGCGACCGGCTCCTGAAGCACGTCGCCGACCGGCTGCGCGGCTGCGTGCGCGAGCAGGACACGGCGGCCCGCATCGGCGGCGACGAGTTCGCCGTCGTGCAGGACGGGATCACCCGCATTGAGGACGCCGGGCATCTCGCCGAGCGGCTGATCGCGGTGATCAGCACCCCCTATCTCATCGAAGGCCACGTCATCACGGTGACGCCCTGCGTCGGCATCGCCACCACGCTGGACCGCGACAGCCGCTCTCCCGACGATCTCCTCAACCACGCCGACATGGCGCTCTACCGCGCCAAGGCGCGCGGGCGCCGGACCCACTGCTTCTTCGAGCCCGAGATGGACGCCCAGCTCAAGGCGCGCCGCGCCCTCGAGCTGCATCTGCGCGCCGCCCACGACGCCGAGCAGCTCGAGGTGCACTACCAGCCCTGGGTCGATCTGCGCAGCGGCACCGTGAAGGGCTTCGAGGCGCTGCTGCGCTGGACCCATCCGGAGCGCGGCCCGGTGTCACCGGCCGAGTTCATCCCGATCGCCGAGACCATCGGCCTGATCGTGCCGCTCGGCGAATGGGTGCTGCGGCGGGCCTGCGCCGACGCGGCGCGCTGGCCCGACACCGTGGACATCGCCATCAACCTGTCGCCCCTGCAGTTCCGCTCGGGCGACATCGTCGGCACCGTGAAATCCGTCCTGGCCGACACCGGCATCGATCCGGCCCGGCTCGAGCTCGAGATCACCGAGACGGTGCTGCTCGAGGACAGCCCGACCAATCTCGCGACGCTCCACGCACTGCGGGCGCTCGGCGTGCGCATCGCGATGGACGACTTCGGCACCGGCTACTCGTCGATCGGCTACCTGCGCCGCTTCCCCTTCGACAAGATCAAGATCGACCGCTCTTTCGTCAGCGAGCTGCCGAACGACATCGACTGCCTGACGATCACGCGCGGCATCGCCGAGCTCGCCGCCGGGCTGGGCATGAGCACGATCGCCGAAGGCGTCGAGACGATCGAGCAGCAGGAGATTCTCCGGGCCATCGGCTGCACGCTCGGCCAGGGCTACCTGTTCGGCGCCGCCATGCCGGCCGCGATGGCCGAAGGGCTGGCGCGCAGCCGCCGTATCGTCGCGGCGTGACCCGGCGTCGGCCGGCCAGCCCCTGGCAACGCAACTCGCACGTCACATGAGGGACTCGTCATGCCCGGCCTCGTGCCGGGCATCCACGTCCTACGATTGATCCGACGCCAAGGAGACGTGGATGGCCGGGACGAGCCCGGCCATGACGGAGAGACAGGAACAAGCCCGCAGCAGGCGATCAGTTCACGTACTCCCGCAGCCGGCTCGGCTCGCCGCGCGGTCCCATCACCTGGTCCTCGACGAGCCGCGTCAGCTCGGCCTTGAGGGCGATCGCCTCGGACGCCAGGAGATCGCGCGGGCGCGGCAGCGCGACCGGCACGATCGCCGTGATCCGGCCGGGCCGCGCCGACATCACCACCACGCGGTCGGCCAGGAAGATCGCCTCGTCGACGCTGTGGGTGACGAACAGAACCGTGTGGCGCTCCTCCAGCCAGAGTTTCAGGAGATCGCGCTGGAGGATGTTCCGGGTGATGGCGTCGAGCGCGCCGAACGGCTCGTCCATCAGCATCACGTCGGGCTGGTTCGCCCAGACCCGAGCGATGCCGACGCGCTGCTTCATGCCGCCGGAGAGCTGGCGCGGATAGTGCTGCTCGAAGCCTTCGAGCCCGACCCGGGCGATCTGGGCGCGCGCCCGCGCCTCCGCCTCGGCGCGGCCGAGGCCCCGCACGGTCGGCCCGTACATGACGTTCTTCAGCACGGTGAGCCAGGGGAACAGCGCGTATTCCTGGAACACCAGCCCGCGTTCCGGGCCCGGCCCGCGGATCGGGCGGCCGTCCATCGTCACCCGGCCGGCGCTCGCCCCGATCAGGCCGGCGACGATGCGCAGGAGCGTGCTCTTGCCGCAGCCGCTGGGCCCCAGGATGCAGACGAACTCGCCGTCGCCGACCGTGAGATCGACCGGCTGCAGCGCGACGACGTCACGGCCGTTCGACGTGAAGGTCTTGGCGACGCCCTCGGCCCTGATCTTCGCCACGGCGGCGCTGCCGTCTGTCGCCTCGCTCATGGCGTCCGTCCGATCCTCGCATCAGTCATTGCGCGACAATCCCTCGTGCCAGCGCAGGACGCGCCGCCCCGCCCAGCTCATCGTCTGGTCCGAGACGAGGCCGAGCACGCCGACCATCATCATGCCGACGATGACGAGGTCGGAGCGCATCATCAGCCGCGCGTCCCAGATCAGGTAGCCGACGCCGGACTTCGCCCCGATCATCTCGGCGACCACGAGCCCGGCCCAGGAGTTGCGCAGGCCGAGCCGCAGCCCGGTGAAGATGTTGGGCAGCGCCGCCGGCAGCACGACGCGCCACAGGATCTGGCGCGGCCCGGTGCCGAGCATGCGGGCCGCCTCGACATAGACCGGCTCGACCCACTCGACGCCGTGAATCGTGTTGATCAGGATCGGCACGGCGGCGCCGAGCGCGACCAGGAACACGGCGGAGGCGTCGCCGATCCCGAACCACACGATGGCGATCGAGATCCACGCCGTGATCGGGATCGGGATCAGCAGCAAGAGCGTGATGTGCGACAGCCGCCGCACGACCGGCGACCAGCCGACGATGACGCCGAGCGGCACCGCGATCGAGGTCGCGATCAGGAAGCCGGCGATGCTGCGGAACAGGCTCGCCCGGACGTGCATCCACAGCGTGCCGTCGGTGAGGATCTCCCAGAAGCCCGTCGCGGCACGGCGCGGCGACGGCAGCAGATAGGCCGAGATCCAGCCGAGATCGGAGGCGACTTGCCAGAGCGCCAGGAGGCCGACCGGCATCACCAGATAGACCGCGACCGTCGCCAGCCGGCGCCGCAGGCCCGGCGCCTTGCGGCGCGCGGGCGCCGGCGCGTCGGCTCCGGACGACGCCCCGTCCTGCACCGCGACCGACATCAGTTCGCCCCGGCGGCCGCCCGCGCCTTGTCGAGGAAGCGGAGGTCGAACACCTTGTCGGCCTCGACCGTCCGGTCGAGATATTTTATCCGGATGAGCTGGTCGATCAGCGTCGCGGTCTGCTTGCGGAACGCCGCGTCGATGTCGATCGACAGCTCGGTGTTCTTCATCGCCATCTTCACCACGTCGTCCTTCTGGCGGATGATCTTGGCCAGCTCGGCCGCGGTCTCGTCGGGATGGGCCTTCACCCAGGCGGTCGCCTTGGCGTGCAGATCGGCGATGAGCTGCGCCTTGGCCGGATCCTTCTCGATGGTGCTGCGGGCGACGGCCAGCACGATGCCGACCCGTCCCGTCGAGGTGTCGTAGAGGTCCGGCGCGATGTCGGTGCCGAGCCCCATCGCCAGCATCACGGAGCCGTGCGGCTCGGTGGTCGCGGCGACGTCGATGCGGCCGGAGGCGAGCGCCTCGAGATGCGCGTTGGTGGGCAGGAGCAGGTACTCGACGTCGCGGCCGACCTGCAGGCCGGCCCGCTCCAGGAGTTCGCGGAACATCATGTCGGTCTGGCCGGCCTTCGACACCGCGACGGTCTTGCCCTTGAGATCCTTGATCGCCTCGACGCCGCTGCCCTTGCGGGCGACGATGCGGGCGCCCTTGAAGCTGACGCCGGCGATCACCGCGACGGGCCGCTCCTGCGCCACCGCGAGCACCGCGGTGACGAGGCCCAGATAGGCCGCGTCGATGTTGCCGGTCAGCAGCGCGTCCATGGCCTCCGAGCTGGTCGCCACCTCGACGATGTCGATCTTGACGTTCGGCGGCGCCACCTTGGAGAGCATGTAGGAGCTCGCCATATGCGGCTGCCCCTTGAATGTGGAGATGCGCAGCGTCGTGGTCTGCGCCGTCGCGGCCGTGGCGGCGACGACCAGTGCGGCCGCGGCGATCGCCGCTTGGTATACGAAGCTCGCGAAGAGACTTCGGGTCTCGAGGAGACTTCGGGTCTCGAGGAGACTTCGGGTCTCGAGGAGACTTCGGGTCTCGAGGAGACTTCGGGTCGCGAAGAGAGCTCGGTTCGCGAAGAGACTGCGGTGGATATTCGGATGGCGAAGCATCGGCGGCTCCCTGACGACGGCCCGGCGCGGTCATCCTGACGCACGCCCCCGGCCCTCGGCCATTCGAATTAACTCATGGATTATTCAGTTTTGAAACATGAAAGCGGCCCTCGACCCGTGGACCGAGAGCCGCCATCGAGAGATCACGCCTGACCGAAGGCGACGACGCGCCGCCCGAAACACAGTCCCGGCGGCCTCACGAGGACGGCGGGACGATCACGACAGAAGCGCGCTTCAGTTCCCCCTGTCCATCAGGCGGCGGGCGATGACCTGGGCCTGGATCTCGGCGGCGCCCTCGAAGATGTTGAGGATGCGGGCGTCGCAGAGGATGCGCGAGACCCGGTACTCAAGCGCGAAGCCGTTGCCGCCGTGCACCTGCACGGCGTTGTCGGCGGCCGCCCAGGCGACCCGCGCGGCGAGCAGCTTGGCCATGCCGGCCTCCAGGTCGCAGCGCTTGCCCTCGTCCTTCTCCTTGGCGGCGAAGTAGGTGATCTGTCGGGCGATCATGATCTCGGCCGCCATCATGGCGATCTTGTCGGAGACGCGCGGGAACTCGACGATCGGGCGGCCGAACTGGACGCGGGTCTCGGCGTAGCTCAGCGCCTCCTCCATGGCGGCCTGGGCGACCCCGATGGCACGCGCCGCGGTCTGGATGCGGGCCGCCTCGAAGGTCTGCATGAGCTGCTTGAAGCCCTGCCCCTCGACGCCGCCGAGCAGATTGTCGGCCGGCACCGTGAAGCCGTCGAAGGCGATCTCGTACTCCTTCATGCCGCGGTAGCCGAGAACCTCGATCTCGGTGCCGGACATGCCCGCGGCCGGGAACGGGTTGGCGTCGTCGCCGCGCGGCTTCTCGGCGAGCAGCATCGACAGGCCCTGATAGCCCGGGTCCTGCGGATTCGTGCGGACCAGAAGGGTCATCAGGTCGGCACGCACCGGATGGGTGATCCAGGTCTTGTTGCCGTTGACGACGTAGGTGTCGCCCTCGCGCACCGCGCGGGTGCGCAGCGAGGCGAGGTCGGAGCCGGTGTTGGGCTCGGTGAACACGGCGGTCGGCAGGATCTCGCCCGAGGCGATCTTGGGCAGCCAATGCTGCTTCTGCTCGTCGGTGCCGCCGCACAGGATCAGCTCGGCGGCGATCTCGGAGCGAGTGCCGAGCGACCCCACGCCGATGTATCCGCGCGAAAGCTCCTCGGAGACGACGCACATCGACTCCTTGCCGAGCCCCAGCCCGCCATACTCCTCCGGAATCGTCAGGCCGAACACGCCGAGCTCGGCCATGTGCTCGACCGTCTCCATCGGAATGTAGGCGTTGGCGCGGTGCCAGCCGTGGGCGTGCGGGATCACCTCGGAGTCGGCGAACTTGCGCATCTCCTCGCGGATGGTCTCGTAGGTCTCCTCGAGGCCGCAGTCGCCGACCGTCGAGGCGTGATGCTCGCGCATGAGCGTCACCAGGCGGGCACGGTTCTCCGGCGTGTTGCCGGTGTCGGCCAGCGCGTCGAGGCTCGGCGCGAGGCGGCCGAGCACCGAGGCCGTGTCGAGGCCGAGATCGGCGGGGCGCACGAACTCGCCCTGGCTCATCGGGATGCCGCCGGCGACCTGGGCGATGTACTCGCCGAGGCCGATGCGCACCACCAGCTCCTCGATCTCGCCGAGCTTTCCGGCCTCCGTCATGCGGGCCGTGTAGGCTGCGAGCTGGCGCACCGCCTCGGCATAGGTGGCGAGCCAGGCGAGCCCGTGGGTGGCGCGCTGCTCGCGGTCGAACAGCTTCGCCCCCGGGCCACCGGACGACACGCGGGCACGGACGCTGTAGATCGCGTCGGCCAGGACGGCGTCGAGCGCGTCCGCGGCCCGACTGGACAGGGAGACGAGATCGGGACCGGACTCGGAACGCTTGGCGGCTAAGGACATGGGCTTCTCCGGAAATCGGCATCGCGCGTTGCCCGGGACGGAGGTCTCGGGGCCGCGACGGCCACTTGTTGAAAAATCGATATGCCTCTTCGAGCGCCCGGCCCCTCGGAGCCGGACGGCGCTCTCGCGGTTCTTCTCTTGGTCGCAGTCTCTGCGGCGAAAGTCTCTGCGGCGAAAGTTCGTACGACTTAAGTCTATGCGGCGCACATCCTCGCGTCGCAGGTTCTCGTTTCGAAGGGTCTCGCGTCGCAGTTCTTACGTGCAGTTCTTGCGTCGCATGTCCGCGCGGCAGACGGTGCCCGCCTCGCCGCGACATGGTTTAATGATGGCATCTTTTCGCACCTGCGTGGAGAGGGAATCCGTGGCCCGAAGCGAGACAAAACGGCGCTCGGGCGGGGCCCGGCGGCGCGTGCCATGCCATTGCGGTTGATCACGATTCCGGCCCGGGTCGCGGCCGACGCGTTCCTCGCCTTCAACCGCGACGACGGCTGGGCGATCGCCAGCCACATCGCGCTCTCCACCCTGATGTCGCTGTTTCCGTTCCTGATCTTCGTCACCGCCCTGTCCGGCTTCCTGGGCACCCAGGACCTCGCCGACCAGGTCGCCCTCCTGCTGCTCGAGGCCTGGCCCGAGGAGGTCTCAGGCCCGATCGCGGGCGAGATCGAGAGCGTCTTGACCACGGCGCACGGCGGCATCCTGACCGTCGGGGCGGGGCTCGCGCTGTACTTCTCGTCGAGCGGCGTCGAGAGCCTGCGCATCGGGCTCAACCGCAGCTACGAGGTGGTGGAGACGCGGTCGTGGTGGCTCCTGCGGCTCGAGTCGATCGCCTATGTGCTGGTCGGCGCGCTCGGCCTCGTGGCACTCGCCTTCCTGATCGTGCTCGGACCGCTGATCTTCGCCAAGCTCGTCCCGGTGTTTCCGAACCTGCGTCAGTTCGAGGTGTCGCTCACGGTCGCGCGCTTCGGCATCGCCAGCGTCGTGCTCGTCGTCGCGCTGACGCTGATCCACAAATGGCTGCCGGCGGGACGCCGCACGTTCGACGAGATCGCGCCCGGCATCGCCGTGACGCTCGGCATGTGGCTGATCACCGGCGTTCTGTTCGGACGTTATCTGTCCGAGTTCGCCAACACCTACGTCACGATGTACGCGGGCCTCGCCTCGGCCATGATCGCGCTCGTGTTCCTGTACTGGACCGCGACCATCTTCGTGTTCGGCGCGGCGCTCAACCAGGCCGTGATCAGGCGGCGCAACGCGAAGCGGAAGTGAGAGCGCCGGTCACGGCGGACGGGCCTGGAGCGGTTTCCTCCGACGTCGCCCCACACTCCGGTCATCCCCGCGCAAGCGGGGATCCAGGAGCCGCGTGCCGTGTCGCCCCGGGTCCCCGCCTTCGCGAGGACGAGCGGCAGCTGGGGCCGATTCATCACAACCGAGAACCGCTCTCGAATCGTGACCTCGCGGGGTCGTGCGACGCCGCTGCGCGGCGATCGGGACGACTGCGTAGGAAACGCTGCGGACCGGCCCTGTGGATGATCGAATTCCGCCCGGTTTCATTGGCTTTCTCGCACATCCGCGAGGTGGCGACGGCGGCTCGCCGAACCGCTGGTTCGGACCGCCCAAGTGCCGCCTTAGTCTTGGTTACAAGTTCGTAAATCGACTTGCCGCCGACGCACGGGGGTGTGGGGGTGCCGAGGCGCGATGATGACGACGATCCGGCATCAGACCGGGCGTTCGTCATCATCGCTCGCCCGGTGGCGATCAGGGCCCGGGACATCGCTCCCGGGACATCGCTCAGCAAGATCACGACGAGACCATGACCGCGTGCGCACCCGCGTGCACGTCGGTGTCGATCGCGCACGCGAGTGCGCCGGTGGAGCGTGCGCGCGAGCGCGCGATGCCGCCGTTCGTTAACACGACGTTAACCCTGCTCACGCAGCATGGTTGACGTGTTGCGAACGTGCAAACCGCTTCTTTACCGGTCGCGTCGACGATCGGGAAACCATGTGGTTCGCGTTCGCTGCTCCGGGGACGGCTGTTGGGCTCGCTGCGTCGAATCTCGCTGAAACACCACACCGCCGTCGCGGCGCCCTTCGGCTTCGCGCTGCTCACCTTCGCGGCGATCCCGAGCTCGGTCGCCTATCAGGATCTCGCCTCGCTGATCGCAGCCCGCGCCGGCGGCGGCGGCGACGTCGCCCACGAGCAGGCGCGCAGCCCGTTCGGCAGCTTCCACGCCGCCACCTTCTCGTTCCCGCGCCCGGTCGGCACCGCGATCCCCGAGCCGACCGGCTACAAGGTCGCGAGCCTCGATCCGAATTTCGACAGCGAGTTGCTCACCGGCTCGGTGGCGAGCCGCGC
>NZ_JBEOMB010000086.1:0-17001 GCF_046000175.1 Rhodoplanes sp. SY1 | reverse complement strand
TCGGATCGGCTCTAAGGAACGCGGGCAAGGGTGTCGCTCCGCTACATTCGCTTAGGATTCGAACGGTGTCGAACGTAATACCTCTTGCGCTTGCCTGCTCTCGCTTCTCCGGAGAACGTCCACGTCGGCCGGTTGAGAAATATATTTCGGTAAATCAAGTAGCCGAGCTTCTGCTCGGCATCACGGATCACCTCGGTTTTCTTCTCGAGTTGTTCGGCCAAATGGAATACAACAAGGAGCCTTCTCTCGTGAGCTGCCAGTTGAGTCAGGTACGTACGCAGATCGACGAGACGAAACAGCTCTTGTCGCAGCTTTGCGCAACCCGCAATGCGGTGCCTGGAAGTCCTAAACCCGCCCCTGATCAGGAATAAAATCTCCGATGGAACCGTCAGGCGCTTTAAATTTGCTGGTTATTGATCGCGACACGCTGGAACGCGGGATTGTTGCAAGGCTCGGCGTTCGGTCCGGCTTCACTGCGACGAGGGCATCCTGCGAAGAAGCAATTATGGCCGTCTCCGGTCACGCGTATGCCGTCATTGTCATTGATCTTGCACCGGAGGGATTCTCCTGCCCCAACTTCGGGCCTATCGCGGTCGAAATTGGTCCTGATATTCCCGTGGTGGTATTGTCGCATTCCTCCGAAATGGTCCTCGCTGGCACGCAGGAGAGTTCTCGGATCACAGGTCTGAACGTAGTCTCTGTCCTGTCGAAACCTATCAGCTTGCCCGACCTCGAGCAGACCTTGACTGAGATTCGTTTGAGGCTCGGGGTGGGCCTGCCGGTCAGGTCGGTGCCCGCTCTCGTTCGTAGCTTTTCGGTAGAAGGTCGCGCAGTCAGAAAAGAAGCGTCCTGCCCTGACTTCCGATGAATCTCGTGTCTGCTGATCCATACCGAGAATCACCGGTGTGATTTCGGGAACGGGCTGGCTGCGGCGGCTTCTCGGCCGACGACAAGGCGGGGATCGAGGAGACACTTGCTTTGAGTGCCGCCGTGTCGCAGGTCGGCCCGGCATCGGCACCGGCTGACCCCCACCAGGTGTTTACGTGGCGGCGGCAAACTTGAGGGCCGGAGGCGAGTGCGCGAGGGGCGAGACTCCGCAGATTGTGCGGCGATCGTCAGACCTCCTCGCCTCCGCCGGAGCGTGTGTGTCGGTCTCAAAAGCCTCGGCGAAACTGCAAAGCCGCGGAAGTCACCGGCACAACCGCGCCGGAGATCGACGGGGTGAGCGTGCGGATCGGCGCCGCCGTGGATGCCGGGACGATGGCGGCGGTGAGCCACAAACACCCGACACGGACATGTGACCTTACGGACCACCTCGCACACGCGTCAGTGTACCACACGCCGGTGAGCCGTTCTAGACTGGCGATCGGGGATCCCAAGGCGTGACCGTCGAATGGGTGCCGTGAAGCGCCTTCGGAGTTCAGCACGACGTCGCCACCGAATCATGGGCGATCATCGCGGTCCGCTCGAAGATCTGCTTATGCCTTCTACACACTCGTATGCGGTTCGTCGTCTCGGTGTTTGCTTGTACCGATTCGGCGAAGGCTACATCGAGAGCAGCAAGGTGACTCTGCAGCGCCTCGTCCGTGAGCGGCTGGCGTGCGGCGGATTCGAGTGCTTGCGCTAGCGCGGAAAGTTTGCGAAAGCCGAGTGTTCCGGCGGCTCCCTTGAGAGTGTGAGCTTCTATTTCGATCGAATCTCCAGTAGGGGACGAAAGACAGCGCATTCGCGCGAGTCTCGATTCCGTTTCCTGGAAAAACATTCCCAGTGCTTCGTCGGCTCCGTCGCCGCCGATTTCCTCACAAAGATTGGCGAACGCCGAACTATCCCAGACGGGTTCTGCGTGGAGCTTCCCAGGCGATTGCAACGTCTGACCGCAGGCCGACTTCATGTTCTTTCCGGCGACCGCCCTCAGGAGCGCCTCGACCAACGCACGCTTTCGGAGCGGTTTCGCTACGAAGTCTGTCATTCCGGCCGCGCGGCATGCCGCCATGTCGTCAGCGAAGGCGTTTGCGGTCAACGCGATAATAGGAAGCTCTGCAAACCTTCCGCCTCGCTCTCGAATGATCCGAGTCGCCTGCAGCCCATCCATCTCCGGCATGCACACGTCCATCAAAACTACATCGTACGCCGATTGAGAGACTAAACGCACTGCCTCGCACCCGTCCGCTGCCATATCGACTTGAAGATCAAACTCCCCTAACATCTTTACCACCACCATTTGGTTTATGGTGTTGTCTTCGGCGAGGAGTACAGCCCAACGTCGACCGTGGCGAGCCAGAGCCTGATGTAAATTGGCAATGATGGCCGGGCTCGTATTTTGCTCGATCGGAACATCGTCGGCCAGCGGCAGGTCTAGCGTGAACCGAAATGTAGTTCCGCGTCCAAGTTCGGAGGCAACCGCGATCTTGCCTGCCATTTGTTCGACAATGCGCTTGCATATGGCGAGGCCGAGGCCCGTGCCACCGAAGCGACGGCTGATCGTATTGTCAGCCTGCGCAAAATCATCGAACAGCTTCGGTAGGCGATCGCGATCTATTCCTGTACCCGTATCTGTGACCGCCCATTCGACTGTCGCAATTTTTTCGCATCGTGCAACCAGGCGAACAGAGACGCCAATCGAACCGCGGCGCGTGAATTTGATGGCATTGGATAATAGGTTGAGAAGGACCTGCCGGATTCGACCGGCATCTCCAAGAAGGGCCGCAGGGACGTCCGTGAAGATCTCGAACTCGAGGTCGAGACCTTTCGCCGCGGCGCTAGATGCGATGACGCTTCGCACATGGTCGGCGAGGATATGGGGAGAGAAAGGCAGGCTTTCAAAGGTAAACTTGCCAGCTTCGAGCTTCGAGAAGTCGAGAATGTCGTTCAAGATTCTCAGGAGATTGTCGCCGGCATCCTGCATTGCGACCACCGCGGCACGTTGATCGGGATCGAGTTTGCTGTCCAGCAACGTGCTGGAAAGCCCGACGAGCGCGTTCATCGGGGTCCTGATCTCATGACTCATCGTTGCGAGGAATGCCGACTTGGCGTGGTTGGCCTCCGCGGCCGCTTTCTCCTTTTGGCGCAGCAGCTCGGCCTCGGCAGCCGCCTGGGCATGTCCAGCTTCCAAGGCGCGTTCTTTCGCTAGATACCAGAACGCGATCGCAGCCGCAGTGATGAGCACCAACGTTCCACAAACAAGTATAGAGACGAAGAGCAAGTTGGTTATCCCTTGCCAACTTGCAACAGCACTATCCTCTGTCTGAGTGACCATGATTGCCAGAGGAAAGTTTCGGAGTTCCCGGGTAATTTTGGCGCGCAACACACCATCATTGCCGAACTCCCGGGTAACCGTGTTCAGTCGAGTTCGTGAGAGCTCGAAAGGAAGGGTGGTTTTGGGACCGTCTTTCCTGGGCAACCGAACAAGCGGGGTACCATCCAGACGGAAGAGCCCTATGCCCGTGCCTTTGCCGGTCAATACGGACGCGTAAACCTCGTCGAAGTACGATACCGCCATGGCCCCGAGGACAAGACCGATAAACTGTCCTTGCGGCCCGTTGACCCGACGGACAACATAAATATTCCAAGTCCCGTCGCCGCGGTTCTGCACAGGCTTGCTGACGAACGGCTGTCCGGATCGATCTTCTTTAAGCGCTTTGAAGTAATCGCGATCGGAAACGTCGACGTCCGGAATCGGCCAGTAACGTGAGAAATTTATCAATCGGCCTTCGGCATTCACCATCGTGAGAGCGTCGACCTGGGGCATATGCCGCGATTTTTCCTGAAGGAGAAGATGGACATCTCGATTGCCCATTCGTTCTGCATAGGACGCTGCGTCGGCAACCCCCACCCGGGCGATCTGCTCGATCAGGCTGAGGAGGACGAAATCAACGGCTTGAATGGCGCGGTCGGCTTGCTCGGCCAGCAGGATGCTACGTCTCACCCCCGAACTTTCGGCAGATCTCAGGGCGCTTTCTCGGAGACTCGCGACGACGACCCAGTTTACTGCGGCGAAAAAAGCGACGATCACCATCGCGAAGGCCACAATCAGTAGAATGGGCTTTGGGTGACGGCGTGCGGTGGCGAGCAATGTATTCGTCCGTGATCGGGCAGATTGGCGGCTTGCAGGCGGCTAGTCACGCGTCATCAGCGAATGCAACAATGGGCCGGGAAGGTAAAAATTACGTTCCCATTGACTACCGCGCTCACGTACAAATGGCCACATCGAATTGGTTCGCGGAATCGGATACTGCGGCGCGCTTATGTAACCCGCACGATTTGGACGACGCAGCTCACCTACTCATCACATCCGGAGTTTTCAATTTTTCTGGGAACCAACGTTGGGCAAGGGCCGTTTTGCTGTCTATCAACCACTTGGCGGCGGGTGTTATGCGAGGAAACGTGGACTTGACCGCATTGCGGCAGGGCTATCGCGTTTGGGCGAGGAGCTTGAAGAGGAAGTCGTCGTTCCATCCGGCCTGCCTGAGCTTTCCGGCGAGTGAGCCCTTGGTCTGATCGGCGCGTGCGACGTTGAGGGCGAGACGTCGGAGCACGGCGAGGTTTTGCGGACCGTGGTCGCGACGGTTTCGCGCGGCGTCCTCGGCGACGACCACGTCGAGCTCCCAATGAAGCGCGTTCTCGATCGCCCAGTGCGCGCGCACGACGCGCAGCAGCTCCGCGGGTGAGACGGCACGGGACAATGCGAAAAGGCGGACCTCGCGCGCGGTCTTGCCGGGGAGGCGGCGGATGCGCTCGATGCGGCCGAAGGCCTTCAGCCCCGGAAACTGGTGGTAGTCGCCGAGATCGCCGGCGCCGACGACGGCGGCGCGCCGGATCTCGGTGCGGCCGTGGCCGCGCTCGGTGGTCTCGGCCGTGGGATGGGTCTTCTTGATCGTCAGAAAGCACGCGTCGGCATCACTGCGCAGCGACTCCTGGTTCCCCTTCAGGGCGAGACAGTAATCGCCGCCGCGGGCGACGACGCCGTCCGCCATGCCACGATGGCAGTGCAGCGCATCGGCCGTGACAATCTTGCCGGCGAGGTCCACCAGCCCGAGCAGCTCGAGGGCGGCGGCGACCTCGTCGCCGTCCTTCGCGGCCAGGCACGACAGCGTCATGCGCATCTCGGCCGCGAACGCGGACACCATCAACTTGGGAGCATGCGCCTTGCCGGCCTCGTAGGCGCGTCGCAGCGCCTTGCCGTCGATCGCGACGACCTCACATCCATCCGAACGCTTCGCCAGTGAGGCCCCGAACGCCGCCATGAAGGCGCGGAACGCCGCCTCGAACGCCTTCGGGTCCAGCATGCGGAACACGGTCGAGAACGTGTCGTGCGACGGGATGCCGTGGGCGAGGCCGAGCACCTTCTCGAAGAAGGTCGCCTTCGCCCGACCGAAGTCGGCCATCTCCACGCAGCTCTTCGCGCCGCACAGCACGGCCACGAAGGCGATGAAGAGGATCTCGACGAGGTCGTGCCGCGCGTTGCTGGCGCGCGGGTCCGGAACTTGCGCGAACGACGTGATGAACAGCTCCACGGCGACCTCCCTGACCGTTCGGGAGATCCTCCAAGAATCCATAACTCGCTGAATCGCAACTCAAATCCCGCGCTACTTCAAGCGATTCCCCTGCGCATTGCGGCGGAGCGAACGAATTCTGTTCATGGTACTCGCCGTGTTCATCTGGCCGTTCATCGCGGTCGGCGTCGTGGCCGGCTGGGGCTTTCTGGTCTGGATGTACTACGCGTTCACCGGGCCGCCCGGGCCCGTGTGATGAGCGGCGTCTCGCGTCGCGACCTCGTCACCGGCGCTGTCCTGAAGCCGGCGGCCGAGGAGCACATCTCCAGCCTCGTCGTCCATGTGCGGCCCGAGCAGCTGAGCGGCTTCCGCACGTCCCTCGCCGCCATGCCCGGCTTCGACATCCATGCCGAGGCCGGCGGCAAGGTCGTTCTCACCCTGGAAACCCGATCCGAGTCCGGCATCGTCGAGGGGCCCGCCGCGCTCTCCGCCCTTCCGGGGGTCCTCTCGGCCTCCCTCGTCTTTCATCACGTCGAGACAGACGACACCCGCCAGCTCACCGCCAGCCAGAAGGATTGACCGGATGGACGTCTCCCGTCGCGCCTTCCTGAAGCAGCAGGCCGCCGGGGCGGCGCTCGCCGCCGCCGGGATTCCGGCCGGGGCCGCGGCCCAGAACCTGCCGGCCGGCGAGGCGATCCGCATCAAGTGGTCGAAGGCGCCGTGCCGGTTCTGCGGCACCGGCTGCGGCGTGATGGTCGGCGTCAAGGACGGCAAGGTGGTCGCCACCCACGGCGACATGCAGGCCGAGGTGAACCGCGGCCTCAACTGCGTGAAGGGCTACTTCCTCTCCAAGATCATGTACGGCGCCGACCGGCTGACGACGCCGCTGCTGCGGATGCGCAACGGCCGCTTCGCCAAGGACGGCGAGTTCCAGCCGGTCTCCTGGGACCGCGCCTTCGACGAGATGGCGGCGCAGTGGAAGCGCGTCCTCAAGGAGAAGGGGCCGACCGCGATCGGCATGTTCGGCTCCGGCCAGTGGACCATGTGGGAGGGCTACGCGGCGACCAAGCTGATGCGGGCCGGCTTCCGCTCCAACAATCTCGATCCCAATGCCCGCCACTGCATGGCGTCCGCCGCCGTCGCCTTCGTGCGCACCTTCGGGGCGGACGAGCCGATGGGCTGCTACGACGACATCGAGCTCGCCGACGCCTTCGTGCTGTGGGGCTCCAACATGGCCGAGATGCATCCGATCATCTGGACCCGGGTGACGGACCGGCGGCTCTCGGCCCAGCACGTGCGCATCCACACGCTGTCGACCTACGAGCACCGCACCACCGATCTCTCCGACAGCGCGATCGTGTTCAAGCCCGGCACCGACCTGGCGATCCTGAACTACATCGCCAACCACCTGATCACGACCGGCGCCGTGAACCGCGACTTCGTCGACAAGCACGTCAACTTCCGGCTGGCCAACACGGACATCGGGTACGGACTGCGGCCCGACCACGTGCTGGAGCAGCGCGCCCAGCACGCCAACGACGCGCAGGTGTCGAACCCGTCCGACTTCGACGCCTATGCCCGGCAGGTGTCCGAGTACACGGCCGACAAGGTCTCGGCGTTGACGGGGGTGTCGCGTGACAAGCTCGAGGCGCTGGCGAAGCTCTACGCCGATCCCAAGATCAAGCTGGTCTCGTTCTGGACCATGGGGTTCAACCAGCACGTCCGCGGCGTGTGGTGCAATCACCTCGTCACCAACCTGCATCTGCTCACGGGCAAGATCTCGGAGCCCGGCTCCGGCCCGTTCTCGCTGACCGGCCAGCCCTCGGCCTGCGGCACGGCGCGCGAGGTCGGCACCTTCGCGCATCGCCTGCCGGCCGACATGCAGGTGACCAATCCGGAGCACCGCAAGACGGCCGAGCGGATCTGGAAGCTGCCGGACGGGACGATCCCGGACAAGCCCGGCTACCACGCGGTGCTGCAGGACCGCATGCTGCGCGACGGTAAGCTCAACGCCTACTGGATCCAGGTCAACAACAACCTGCAGACCGCGCCCAACACCAACAACGAGACGTTCCCGGGCTATCGCAACCCGGACAACTTCGTCGTCGTCTCGGACGCCTATCCGACCGTGACGGCGCTCGCCGCCGACCTGATCCTGCCGGCCGCCATGTGGGTCGAGAAGGAGGGCGCCTACGGCAATGCCGAGCGGCGCAACCACTTCTGGCACCAGCTCGTCGACGCGCCCGGCCAGTCGCGCTCCGACCTGTGGCAGCTGATGGAGTTCTCCAAGCGCTTCACCACCGACGAGGTATGGCCGGAGGAGTTGCTCGCCAAGGCCCCCGAGATGCGCGGCCGGAGCCTGTTCGACGTCCTCTACCGCAACGGCGGGGTCGACCGCTTCCCGGTCTCCGACGTCGAGGCCGGCTACCGCAATCACGAGAGCGAGGCGTTCGGCTTCTACGTGCAGAAGGGCATGTGGGAGGAGCTCGCCGCCTTTGGTCGCGGGCACGGTCACGATTACGCGCCGTTCGACACCTATCATCAGGTGCGCGGCCTGCGCTGGCCGGTGGTCGACGGCAAGGAGACGCGCTGGCGCTACTGCGAGGGCCAGGACCCTTATGTCGAGAAGGGCTCGGGCTGGCAGTTCTACGGCAACCCCGACAAGCGGGCCAACATCATCGGGGCGCCCTACGAGCCGCCGGCCGAGTCGCCCGACCAGGACTACGACCTGTGGCTCGTCACCGGCCGCGTGCTGGAGCACTGGCACTCGGGCTCGATGACGCTGCGCGTCCCCGAGCTCTACAAGGCGTTCCCGGGCGCCGTGCTGTTCATGCATCCGGACGACGCCAGCAAGCGCAACCTGCGCCGCGGCCAGGAGGTGCGCGTCGTCTCGCGACGCGGCGAGATCCGCACCAGAATCGAGACGCACGGCCGCAACCGCATGCCGGTCGGCGTCGTCTTCGTGCCGTTCTTCGATGCGAGCCAGCTCGTCAACAAGGTGACGCTGGACGCCACCGATCCGATCTCCAAGCAGACCGACTTCAAGAAATGTGCCGTCAAGGTGGTGGCCGCGACCGTCGCCGAGAACCTGCCGGCCGCCGTGCCCGGACAGGGGATCGTGCGATGAGGCGCGTCCTTCTGATCGCCGCCGCCGCGGCCTTCGGCATCGCCTTCACGGGCAGCCTGCTGGCCCAGCAGGGCGGCATCGGCGGGCCCGGGCGCGACGCGCCGCGGCTGCGGGGGCCGGAGCCGTTCACGCGCGAGACGCCGGCGCCGCCGATGCAGCGCGCCATCACGGACGACGTGCGGCGGCGGCGCAACTACCCGGACCAGCCGCCGCTGATCCCGCACGCCATCGAGGGCTACGCGCTCGATCTCAACGCCAACAAGTGCCTGTCGTGCCACTCGCGTCGCTTCACCGAGCAGAGCCAGGCGCCCATGGTGAGCGTGACGCACTACCAGGACCGCGACGGCAACTTCCTCGGCGGCATCGCGCCCCGCCGCTATGCCTGCCTTGGCTGCCACGTGCCGCAGACCACGGCGCAGCCGCTGGTCGACAACAGCTTCACGGATCTCGACGACATTTCCGAGCCCGAGCGGCGGAGCCGCTGATGACCGACATTCTCGCACGCGCCGGGGCGACGCGGGTCGGCTCCTGGGTGCGCCAGGCGTTCACGCCGGCCCGCACGCTGAGCCTCGCCTTCCTCACGCTCGGCGGCTTCCTGGCCGGGGTGGTGTTCTGGGGCGCCTTCAACACCACGCTCGAAGTGCTCAACACCGAGAAGTTCTGCACCAGCTGTCACGAGATGCAGAGCAACGTGTTCGAGGAGCTGAAAGGCACGATCCACTTCACCAACCACTCCGGCGTGCGGGCGACCTGTCCGGACTGCCACGTCCCGCACAACTGGACCGACAAGATCGCCCGCAAGATGCAGGCTTCCAAGGAGGTGTGGGGCCATCTGTTCGGCTCGATCGATACCCGCGAAAAATTCCTCGGCCTACGGCGCACGCTCGCCGAGCACGAGTGGGAACGCATGAAGGCGAACGATTCGCTCGAATGCCGCAACTGCCACAGCGCCGTCTCGATGGATCTCGCCAAGCAGAATCCGCGCGCCGCCGACGCGCACCAAGCCTTCCTGTTCACCGGCCAGAAAACCTGCATCGATTGTCACAAGGGCATCGCCCATCGCCTACCCAACATGCAGGGCGTCCCGGGATGGCAATGATCACGCGTCGCGTTTTTGTCAGCGTGGCCCTGGCGGACGTGACCCTCGGAGTGTTGGTGCCGCGCTTCGCTGCGGCGCAGGCGCCCGCGCCCGCCGGTCCGAATGCAGGTGCCGCGGCCCTGTTGCGGCTCGCTCTGAGCTCGGCCCGCATGCAGGCCCGGGTCTGCGAGATCGTCCGGGCCAAGGATGTGCGCCCGGAGGTCCGCGGCCTCGCGGAGACGATCGCAGCATTCCGTCGTGAGCAGGTGCCGCGGCTCGAGGCGGTCTCGGGCGAGCACGGGATCACGGTCTCGCCGGTGCTCGAGTTCGAGCACCAAATTGCAATCGACAACCTCGCCCCGCTCGACTTCCTTGCGCTCGGCCGACGCTTCGTCGAGCTGGAGCAGCAGGCGCTGGAGCAGGAGATCACCATTTGGCGCCGGGGGCAGGGCGCGGCGGAGCCGTGGCTCGCGGCACTCGCCGGCGAGAGTCTGCCGCGCATCGAGGCCTTGCTCGCGGACGCCCGCAAGGTCGCGGTCGGCGTCGTGCCGTGAGTCACCCAGCGGAGCGATCGCTCGAGCGGCTAAGCAGCTATAGACGCCCTGCTGATACATCCGCCGCTCCTCCTCCTATGGCCGCACCTAACGGGGTCGCCTCAGGGTGGTGGCAGACCCGGGCAGATCGACGCGAGTGAGAAAGCCGATTTGGCGGCCTCTGGATTGCTCAGATTTACAATCGTGGTGTAGTCGGAAAGAAATTTCGGAACTATCAGCCTGTCGGCTCGCCGATCACCTGTCATTCCACTCCACGGCACTACGACCGTGACTCGCTTGTTGCGCCTCGCGATGAGTGGCCTTTCTTAATCGACCCCGGTGCTCGCCCTTGTCGGCGAGTCTGACCGGGGGGCGGCGAGGTGGGGCGGCAGGAGAGCAGAACCGAAGCTTCAGCGCGGCAGGCGCGGATGCTCCGTACCGCGCTCGGATCGTCGATCGCCATGTGGCTCGCCGACGCGAACGTCGTCGAAGTCATGCTCAATCCCGATGGTCGGCTGTGGGTCGATCGGCTCGCCGAGGGTCTGACGGACACTGGCGAGCATCTGTCGGCTGCCGATGGCGAGCGGATCGTCCGTCTGGTCGCGCATCACGTCGGTTCCGAGGTGCATGCGTCGTCGCCGCGGGTCTCGGCCGAGCTGCCGGAGACCGGCGAGCGCTTCGAGGGCTTGATCCCGCCACTCGTCGCTGCCCCGGCGTTCGCGATCCGCAAGCCGGCCGTCGCGGTCTTCACGCTCGACGATTACGCCGCGGCCGGGATCATGACGGCCGAGCAGGCGGCAACGCTCCGAGAGGCCGTCGCGCGACGCCGCAACGTGCTGGTCGCCGGCGGCACCTCGACCGGCAAGACGACGCTCGTCAATGCGCTCTTGGCCGAGGTCGCGAGCACGACCGACCGGGTCGTGCTGATCGAGGACACGCGCGAGCTTCAGTGCAAGGCGCAGAATCTGGTCGCGCTGCGGACCAAGGACGGCGTCGCGTCGCTCGCCGATCTCGTGCGCTCGTCGCTGCGCCTTCGCCCCGACCGTATCCCGATCGGCGAGGTGCGAGGTGCCGAGGCGCTCGACCTCCTGAAGGCCTGGGGGACTGGGCATCCGGGCGGGATCGGCACCATCCATGCTGGCACGGCACTCGGGGCGCTGCGCCGTCTCGAGCAGCTCGTGCAGGAGGCGGTCGTCACCGTCCCACGCGCCCTCATCGCCGAGACCATCGACGTGATCGCCGTCCTGGCCGGCCGCGGCAGCGAACGCCGTCTCATCGAGCTCGCCGCGGTGTCCGGCGTCGGCCCGGCCGGCGACTACGTCCTCGCACCCGCCACCACGCTCACGACAGGAGAGCCCGCATGACCATCTCGACCACGACAAGTCCCATCCGCAGCTTCGTTCTCACGACGACCTCGGCCGCCGTGCTCGCGCTGATGGCGGCTCCGGCCCATGCGGCCGGCTCGAACATGCCGTGGGAGCAGCCGCTTCAGCAGGTCCTGCAGTCGATCGAAGGTCCGGTCGCCAAGATCATGGCCGTGATCATCATCATCATGACCGGTCTGACGCTCGCTTTCGGCGACACGTCGGGCGGCGTTCGCCGACTGGTGCAGATCGTGTTCGGCCTGTCGATCGCCTTCGCGGCGAGCTCGTTCTTCCTGTCCTTCTTCTCGTTCGGCGGCGGAGCGCTGCTGTGACGACCGGCACCGACCTGGTCCCCGCCTTCGAGGCACCGGTGCATCGCGCCCTGACCGAGCCGATCCTGCTCGCAGGAGCACCGCGTTCGATCGCCATCCTCAACGGAACGCTCGCGGCTGCGATCGGCCTCGGCCTGCGGCTGTGGATCCTCGGCCTGGTGCTCGGGCTCGTCGGGCACGGCGTGGCGGCGTGGGCGGCGAGGCGCGATCCCCTGTTCGTCGACGTCGTGCGCCGACACCTACGCTACCCCACCCACCTCGGTGCCTGAGCTGTTCGATGTTCAACCTCGCCGAATACCGCAACCAGCCGCGGCACCTCGCCGATTTCCTGCCCTGGGCGGCATTGGTCGCGCCCGGCGTCGTCCTGAACAAGGACGGCTCGCTCCAGCGCACCGCGCGGTTCCGCGGACCTGACCTCGAGTCGGCGACCCCGCCCGAGCTGGTCGGCGTCGCCGGCCGGCTCAACGATGCCCTGCGCCGGCTCGGCTCCGGCTGGGCCGTGTTCGTCGAGGCGAGCCGTATTCCGGCGCAGGACTATCCGGCCAGCATCTATCCGGACCCGGCCTCGGCGCTGGTCGATGCCGAGCGTCGGGCTCAGTTCGAGGAGGAGGGCAGTCACTTCGAGAGCGCCTACCACCTCACGCTCCTGTTCCTGCCGCCGGCCGAGGAGGCCGCGCGCGCCGAGGCTTGGCTGTACGAGGGCCGCACCCCTGACGGAAGCACCTCTGGGAACGAGGTGCTCACGACCTTCATCGACCGCACCGATCGGGTCCTCGCCCTGATCGACGGATTCGTGCCGGAGGCCGCCTGGCTGTCGGACGCCGAGACGCTGACTTGGCTGCATGCCTGCGTCTCGACGCGGCGGCACCGGGTGCGGGTTCCCGAGGTGCCGATGTATCTCGATGCGATCCTGGTCGACGAGCCGTTCACGGGTGGCCTCGCGCCGCGGCTCGGCAGCGCGCATCTACGGGTCCTCACGGTGGCCGGGTTTCCGTCCGCGACCTGGCCCGGGATCCTCGACGAGCTGAACCGGCTCGCCTTCCCGTACCGCTGGTCGACCCGGGCGATCTGCCTCGACAAGACCGATGCCGCCAAGGTGCTCGGCCGCATCCGCCGCCACTGGTTCGCCAAGCGCAAGTCCGTCGCCGCGATCCTGAAGGAGGCGATGACCAACGAGGCGTCGTCGCTCCTCGACAACGATGCCCACAACAAGGCGCTCGATGCCGACGCCGCTCTCCAGGAGCTCGGCGCCGACCTCGCCGGCGAAGCCTACGTTACCGCGACCGTCACGGTCTGGGACGATGACGCGAGCAGCGCCGACGAGAAGCTGCGGCTCGCCGCCAAGGTGATCGAAGGCCGTGGCTTCACCTGTATGCTGGAGGGCCTGAACGCCGTCGAGGCCTGGCTCGGCAGCCTCCCCGGGCACGTCTACGCCAATGTGCGCCAGCCGCCGATCTCGACCCTGAACCTCGCCCACATGATCCCGCTGTCGGCGGTCTGGGCCGGGCCCGAGCGGAACCAGCACCTCGACGCGCCGCCGCTCCTGTTCGCGCGGACCGAGGGTGCGACGCCGTTTCGGCTGTCGCTTCACGTCGGCGATGTCGGCCACACCCTGGTGATCGGCCCGACCGGCGCCGGCAAGAGCGTCCTGCTCGCCCTCATGGCGCTGCAGTTCCGCCGCTACCCGGGCGCCCAAGTGTTCGCCTTCGACTTCGGCGGCTCGATCCGCGCGGCCGCGCTCGCCATGGGGGGCGACTGGCACGATCTCGGCGGCGGGCTCTCCGAACATGCGACCGAGCCGGTCGCGCTGGCGCCCCTGTCCACGATCGACGATCCGGCCGAACGCGCCTGGGCGGCCGAATGGCTCGCCGCGATCCTCGACCGGGAGGGCGTGACGGTCACGCCCGACGCCAAGGAGCACGTCTGGTCGGCCCTCACGTCGCTCGCCTCCGCGCCCGTGAACGAGCGGACCCTCACCGGGCTCACGATGTTGCTGCAGTCCGCCGCGCTCAAGCAGGCGTTGAAGCCGTATTGTCTCGGCGGAGCGTGGGGGCGGCTCCTCGATGCCGAGGCAGAGCGGATCGGCGCGTCCGACGTCCAGGCCTACGAGACGGAGGGGCTGATCGAGACCGATGCCGCCCCGGCCGTTCTCACCTACCTGTTCCACCGGCTCGAGGCTCGCCTGGACGGCCGGCCGACCCTGCTGATCATCGACGAGGGCTGGCTCCTCCTCGAGGACCCGACCTTCGGGTCCCAGGTCCGGGAATGGCTCAAGACGCTGCGCAAGAAGAGCGCCAGCGTGGTGTTCGCGACCCAGTCGCTCGCCGACATCGAGACGAGCACGATCGCGCCGGCCATCGTCGAGAGCTGCCCGACGCGGCTGTTCCTGCCCAACGATCGCGCCGTCGAGCCGCAGATCGCCGCCATCTACCGGCGCTTCGGCCTCAACGAGCGCCAGATCGAGATCCTCGCCCGCGCGACACCGAAGCGCGACTACTACTGCCAGTCGCGCCGCGGCAACCGCCTGTTCGAGCTCGGCCTCGGCGAGGTCGCGCTCGCCTTCTGCGCGGCGTCTTCCAAGTCCGACCAGTCCGCCATCGCCGAGACCCTTCGTGAGCACGGCCGCGCCGGCTTCGCCGCCGCCTGGCTGCGGCGCAAGGGGCTCGCCTGGGCCGCCGACCTTCTGGCCGAGCAGGGGTTCCAGGACATCGCGACGCCATCCGCCACGGAGGTCAGCCCATGAGCCGGCAGTGTTCCCGCCGTTCGTTTTTCGGAAGCGCGATCCGTGTTGCGGCCGGGGTGGGCGCGCTCGCCGTCGTGTCGACGGCCGGTTCCGCCCAGATGCTCGTCTACGATCCTTCGAACTACGCCCAGAACGTGGTGCAGGCCGCCCGGGCGCTCGAGCAGATCAACAATCAGATCACCGGCCTGCAGAACCAGGCCCGGATGCTGCTCAATCAGGCCCGGCATCTGGCGAGCCTGCCGTACTCGTCGCAGCAGACGATCCAGCAGTCGTTCCAGAGGACACGGCAGCTCCTCGATCAGGTCCAGCGCATCTCCTTCGACCTCGACCAGATCGACCGCATCTTCACGCGGGTCTACCCGCCGACCTATTCCGGCACGACCTCGTCGCAGCAGCTCGCCTCCGACGCCAAGGAGCGCTGGCAAACCTCCCATGCCGCGTTCCAGGATTCGCTGCGCGTCCAGGCCGGCGCCGTGCAGTCGCTCGACACGACCCGCGGCGAGACCGACACGCTCGTCGCCGCGAGCCAGGCCGCCGTCGGCGCCCTGCAGGCGGCCCAGGCCGGCAACCAGCTCATCGCCTTGCTGATCCGCCAGCTCGCGGACCTGACCGCGGTCCTCGCAGCGCAGGCGCGGGCCGACAGCCTCTCGGGCGCCCGCAGCAGTGCCAGCCAGGAGCAGGCACGCGCCCAGCTCGACCGCTTCCTCACCACTGGCCAGGGCTACCAGGCCCAGCCCGTCCGCATGTTCAGCCCGTAGGGGAGGGTGGAATGACCGCCAAGACCCTGGTTCGTGTCGTCCTCGTCGCGCTCGCCGGCGCCTCTGTCGTGGCGGCCGTCGCGGTCACGGGCCGCATGGCCGAGGAGCCGGCCCACCCGACCGAGACGCCGGCCGGCCCGGCCGGCGATCCGCTGGCGCGCGAGCTCGCCCGCTGCAAGCGATTGCGTCTCGCGCAAGCCGACGATGCGGCCTGCCGGGCGGTCTGGGCCAAGAACCAGGACCGCTTCTTCGGATCGAGCCGGGACACGGACAAGCCGACGGGGTCCGTGCGAACGGAGACGAGCGTTCGATCTGCAGGCTCCCCGGGTGACGAGTCAGCGCCATCGCCCTCCGACGCCGGGCCGTCACGGCCCACGAGCCAGGGGGCCGCGGACTGACATGAACACCGGCATCATCGACCGCTTCACCGAGGTGTTCTCGCGCTACATCGATTCCGGCTTCGGCCTGCTCGGCGGTGAGGTCGCGTTCCTCGCCTCCACGTTGATCGTCATCGACATCACTCTGGCCGGCCTGTTCTGGGCGTCCGGCGATGGCGAGGACGTCATCACCCGCCTGGTCCAGAAGACCCTCTATGTCGGGTTCTTCGCCTTCCTCATCGGCAACTTCAACCGCCTCGCCGGGCTGGTGTTCGAGTCCTTCGCCGGCCTCGGCCTGAAGGCCTCCGGGTCGAGCCTCTCCGCCGACCAGTTCCTGCAGCCGGGCCGTATCGCGCAGGTCGGCATCGACGCCGGCAAGCCGATCCTCACCGCTGCGGGCCAGCTCGTCGGTTACGTGTCGTTCTTCGAGAACTTCATCCAGATCGCCGTGCTCCTGATCGCCTGGTTCGTCGTGCTCGTCGCCTTCTTCATCCTGGCGATCCAGCTGTTCGTGACCCTGATCGAGTTCAAGCTGACGACGCTTGCCGGCTTCGTGCTGGTCCCGTTCGGGCTGTTCGCCAAGACCGCGTTCCTGGCCGAGCGCGTGCTCGGCAACGTCGTCTCCTCCGGCATCAAGGTGCTGGTGCTGGCCGTCGTGGTCGGCATCGGCACGACGCTGTTCGGCGAGTTCACCCGCGGCTTCGGCGGCGGCCAGCCGACCTTCGAGGACGCGATGGCGCTCGCCCTCGGCGCATTGGCGCTGCTCGGCCTCGGCATCTTCGGTCCGGGCATCGCCAACGGTCTCGTCAGCGGCGGCCCGCAGCTCGGCGCCGGCGCCGCAGCCGGCACCGCGCTCGCGGCCGGCGGCATCGGCGCCGTCGGCGCAATCGGTGCGCGCTCCGGCATCGGCGCCCTCGCCGGCGCGGCGCGTGGCGGAGCCGGTGCGGCCGGAGGGGCCGTCTCGGCCTACCGGACGAGCGCCGCCGCCTCCGGTGCGACCGGCCTGAAGGCCGCGGTGGCCGGGGCAGGGGGCGTCGCCCGCGCCGGAGCCGCTGCTGTCGCCGATCGCTTCGGCGCGATGGCCCGGCCTTCCGGCGGGGCCGCGTCGGCAGGGGGCGGCTCGTCCGCCGGTCCCCCTGCATGGGCCCAGAACCTGCGCCGCCATCAGACCGCCGCCCATGGCGCCTCGGTCGCCGC
>NZ_JBEOMB010000085.1:0-35280 GCF_046000175.1 Rhodoplanes sp. SY1 | reverse complement strand
CCCACGCGCGGCGGCGTCGGGGCGGAGGGCGTCGGCACGGGTGACGTCGTGACGCCCGCCGGCTCGGCCGCCTCCTCGGGACGCAGGCGATCACGCGGCTCCTCGGCGAGGAGCGCGTCGACGCCCGCCTCCAGATAGAAGGCGAGCAGGTCGCGGGCGGCGGCGGTACGGTCGGGGCTCATGCCGGCCCTTCATACATCAAGATCCGCCCGGGCGGATCGTCGGCCGGATGGTCGCGCGCGTCCTCCCGCAGTCCCCCGCGCCGCGTCACCGCGACACGTCACCTCGCGACACGTCGTCTTGCGGCAGATCAAGGAGTCGCCCTGCCGCTTGCGCGGTGATACCGATGCCGCGGGCGACACGGCGCAGCGACGCGGGCGGCCCCCGCCGCCGCGAGACCGTCCCGCGCCACGGCTTCCAATTGTCGCAGGGTGCGCCGGGTGCACGGCCTGCATGTCCGAGCGCCGCCGCGCAGCGGCGCCGGCCGACCGAATCGGGGTGATGTGATGTCCGAGGAACTGCCCGCCCGCGAGGCGATGGAATTCGACGTGGTGATCGTCGGCGGTGGCCCCTCGGGTCTCGCCGCGGCGATCCGGCTGAAGCAGGTCAGCCCCGACGCGTCGGTGGTGGTCGTCGAGAAGGGCGCCGAGGTCGGTGCCCACATCCTGTCGGGCGCCTGCGTCGACCCGATCGCCTTCGATCGCCTCCTGCCCGGCTGGCGCGAGGAGGCGGACGCGCCGCTCAAGACCAAGGTGAAGGACGACCGCTTCTACATGCTGTTCGGCCAGCGCGCGCTGCGCCTGCCCAACGCGCTGATGCCGCCGCTGCTGAACAACCACGGCGCCTTCATCGTGTCGCTCGGCGACGTCTGCAAATGGCTCGCCGCCAAGGCCGAGGCACTCGGCGTCGAGATCTATCCGGGCTTCGCCGCGAGCGAGGTGTTGTTCGGCGACAACGGCGAGGTGGTCGGCGTCGCCACCGGCGACATGGGCATCGGCCGCGACGGCGCGCCCAAGGACACGTTCACGCGCGGCATGGAGCTGCGCGCGAAGTACACGCTGTTCGCGGAGGGCGCCCGCGGCCATCTCGGCAAGCGCCTGCTCGCCCATTACGACCTGTGCAAGGGTCGCGAGCCGCAAAAGTTCGGGATCGGCATCAAGGAGCTCTGGCAGGTCACGCCGGACCGCCACCATCCCGGCCTCGTCCAGCACACCTTCGGCTGGCCGCTCGACAACAAGACCGGCGGCGGCTCGTTCCTGTATCACTACGGCGAGAATCTCGTCGCGGTCGGCTTCGTCCTGCACCTCAACTACGAGAATCCGTATCTGTCGCCGTTCGAGGAGTTCCAGCGCTTCAAGACGCATCCGCTGGTCCGCCGCACCTTCACGGACGGCAAGCGCATCGGCTACGGGGCGCGCGCCATCGCCGAGGGCGGCTGGCAGTCGGTGCCCAAGGTGGCGTTCCCGGGCGGCGTGCTGATCGGCGACGACGCCGGCTTCCTCAACGTGCCGCGCATCAAGGGCACCCACAACGCGATGCTGTCCGGCATGCTGGCGGCCGAGCACGTGGCGGCGGCGCTCGCCGCCGGCCGGGCCGGCGACGAGCTGACCGACTACGAGACGGGCTGGCGCTCGTCCGACGTCGGCCGCGACCTGTGGAAGGTGCGCAACGCCAAGCCGCTGTGGTCGCGCTTCGGCACCGCGATCGGCATCGGCCTCGGCGGGCTCGACATGTGGACCAACGCGATGGGTTTCTCGTTCTTCGGCACAAGGCCGCACGGCAAGCCCGATTCGGCCTGCCTGAAGCCGGCGGCGAGCTGCCGGCCGATCACCTATCCGAAGCCCGACGGCGTCCTCACCTTCGACCGGCTGTCCTCGGTGTACCTCTCCAACACCAATCACGAGGAGGACCAGCCCGTGCATCTGCAGCTCGCCGATCCGGGGCTGCAGAAGGCGTCCGAATACGACGTCTATGCCGGGCCGTCGGGCCGCTACTGCCCGGCCGGCGTCTACGAATGGGTGCGCGAGGACGACGGGCCGCAGGCCCGCATGCGGTTCGTGATCAACGCGCAGAACTGCGTGCACTGCAAGACCTGCGACATCAAGGATCCGAACGGCAACATCACCTGGGTGGCCCCGGAGGGGGGCGGCGGCCCGGTCTATCCGAGCATGTGAGGGCGCTCTACCGGGCCACCGTCGCCGGCGCGCGCGGCGGCGGCTCGTCGAGACGGCGCCACCAAACGGCCGTGTTCGCGCGGTCTCTGCTCCGACGAGCAGCGTGCGGACGCGGCTCCCTTGCGGGTGCCCGTCAAACCGGTCATTGTCGGCCACCGTGCCCGTCCCGCGTCGTCACGACGTGGGCGGCACAGCGGTCGGCGGAACGGCACGCGAAACGTGCGGGGGTGCGACCGCCGGATGCGAACGCCGCGACGGGGACGCCGCGACGGCGGTGCGCGCGGCGGAGACCACCGCGACGGATGTCGTCTTTCCGGACGACGCCTCCTCGTCCATCGGGACGAGACGGTCGTCGCCCACGAGGTGTCACCGCCGGTGTGTCGCCCACCGGGTGTGTCGCCTGCCAGGTGTCGCCCACAAGGAGAAGATCCAGCCGTGAGACGAGCGTCGCCCATCCGAGCCGCGGCTCTCGCCGCCACGGCCGTTGTCCTCGCCGGCCTGCCCGGCACCGTCGCGGCGCAGACCTCGACGGCGGCCGCCGTGGCGCGCCGCGAGCCGGTCCGCGAGACGGCGCGCACCAGCCTGGCGGGTGATTATCTGGCGGCACGCCATGCGAGCGTCGGGCGCGACGCGGCGTCGGCCGCAGCCTACTACCGCGCCGCCCTCAAGGCCGACCCCAGGAACCCCGATCTGCTCGAGTTCGCCTTCTACGCCGTGCTGGCGGACGGCGACATCGACGAGGCGGCGAAGCTCGGCGAGCGGCTGCTGCAGGCCGACCGCACCGCCCGCAACCCGAACGCGCGGCTGGTGCTCGGCATCCGCTCGCTCAAGCAGAAGCAGTACACCTCCGCCCGCACCCAGCTCGGTCAGGCGGCGCGCGGTCCGGTGACGGATCTGATCGCCACCCTGATGATGGCCTGGGCCCAGCAGGGCGCCGGCGACACCAAGGGCGCGATCGACACCATCGACCGACTGTCGGGGCCCGACTGGTACGGCATCTTCAAGGATCTGCATGCCGGCCTCGCCTACGATCTCGCCGGCAACAAGAAGGAGGCGGGCAAGCGCTTCGAGCGGGCCTACAAGCTCGACTCCTCGGCGCTGCGCGTCGTGCAGGCCTGGGGCGGCTGGCTGTCGCGCAACGGCCGCCGCGACGAGGCCCTCAAGGTCTATCAGACCTTCGACGCCTCGCTGCCGCGCCATCCGCTGATCCGCAGCGCGATGGCGACGATCGAGAAGGGCGACCAGGTGCCGCGGCTCGTCGAGAGCCCGGGCGCCGGCGCCGCCGAGGCGCTCTACGGTCTCGGCGCCGCCCTGGCGCGGCGCGAGGAGGAGCTGAGCCTCGCCAATCGCGGCCTCGCCTATCTGCAGCTCGCCCTCTACCTCGAGCCGAACCACGCGCTCGCGCTGCTGTCGCTCGCCGATCTCTACGAGGCGATGAAGAAGCCCGAGCTCGCCATCGCGGTCTACAAGCGCGTGCCCGAAGACTCGCCGCTGCGCCGCAATGCCGACATCCAGATGTCGATGAACCTCGACTCGCTGGAGCGCACCGACGAGGCGCGCGAGGCGCTCGGCAAGCTGATCGCCGCCCGCGGCGACGACGTCGACGCCATCATGGCGCTCGGCAACATCCTGCGCGACCGCAAGAAGTACGCGGAGTGCGCCGACGTATACACGAAGGCGCTCGACCTCGTGAAGACGCCGACCCGGCCGAACTGGACGACCTTCTACTTCCGCGGCATCTGCTACGAGCGCTCCAAGCAGTGGCCGAAGGCCGAGGCCGACCTGAAGAAGGCCCTGGAGCTCTTTCCCGAGCAGCCGCACGTGCTGAACTATCTCGGCTATTCGTGGATCGACCAGCACGTCAACCTGGACGAGGGCATGCGGCTGATCCGCAAGGCCGTCGACCAGCGTCCGGACGACGGCTACATCGTCGATTCGCTCGGCTGGGCCTATTACCGCATCGGCGAGTACGACGAGGCGATCAAGCATCTCGAGCGCGCCGTCGAGCTCAAGCCGATGGACCCGACCATCAACGACCATCTCGGCGACGCCTACTGGAAGGTCGGGCGCCAGCTCGAAGCCAAGTTCCAGTGGACACATGCGCGCGACCTCAAGCCCGAGCCCGAGGATCTCGCCAAGATCGAGAAGAAGCTGAAGGTCGGGCTCGACGACGCGCCGCCGTCTGCCGCGGCCGAGGCCGACAAGCCGAAGCCGGCCGAGACCGGCAACAACGGCGGCTGAGCCAATTCCGACGTTGGTGCCGTTCAGGCGCCGACGATCCGGCATCCGTGACGTGGCGGCAGTCGGGGCTTGACCCCGGCCGCCTTCCTCCCGAGAAGAGCGTCCGGCGATACCGCGCGACCCCTGTCGCGCGACGCTCGCCTCTCGGGACTTCGCATGACCACCACGGTACTGACCGGCCTCCTCGAAGAGACCGCGCCTGCAAAAGTCAACCTGACGCTGCGCGTGCTGGGCAAGCGCGGCGACGGCTATCACACGCTCGAAAGCCTGGTCAGCTTCACCACGATCGGCGACCGGCTGACGCTGAAGTCCGGCGTCGATCTCGGCCTCTCGGTGTCGGGGCCGACCGCGGCGCAGTCCGGGCCGGTCGAGGACAATCTGGTGCTCAAGGCGGCGCGGCTCCTGGCCGAGCGGGTGCCGGACCTGGCGCTCGGCGCCTTCGATCTCCTCAAGCGTCTGCCGGCCGGCGGCGGGCTCGGCGGCGGCTCGTCGGACGCGGCGGCGGCGCTGCGGCTGCTCGCCCGCCTCAACAAGCTCGCGCCGGACGATCCGCGGATCGCCGAGGCCGCCCTGAAGGCCGGCGCCGACGTGCCGGTCTGCCTCGACGGCAAGCCGCGGGTGATGCGCGGCGTCGGCGAGGTGCTGTCGCCGCCGGTCGCGCTGCCGCCGCTGTTCGCCGTGCTGGTCGGCCCCGGCTTCCCGCTCGCCACCAAGGACGTGTTTGCGGCGCTCGGCCTCGCGCCCGGCGAGACCCGCGGCGAGCCGACGCCGGACGGCGCCGTCCCGAAGGACCGCGAGGCGCTCTACGCCTACCTGGCCGAGAACGGCAACGACCTCGAGGCGGCCGCGATCGGCCTCGCGCCGGCGGTCGGCGATCTCCTGGAGCGGCTGCGCACCCTGCCGGGCTGTCGGCTCGCCCGCATGTCGGGCTCGGGCTCGACCTGCTTCGCCCTGTTCGACGACGCCCGCTCGTCGGCCGACGCGGCCATGAAGCTCGGTCCGGCGAACACCGGCTGGTGGGTGCGCGCCACCATGCTGGCGCGCTGAGGCGGCGCGCGGTCGGGGCGCCACCGGTCGCGCGGCGGAGCAGCGCCGTGTCCCGGGCGCGGCGCAGCGCGCCGCGAACGGGATCAAGTGCGTGCGGGCGAGACGATGACCGCGCCGCGCACTCCGCTCATGCCCGCGCAGGCGGGCATCCAGGAGCGGCGTCGTTTTGCGGCCCTGGGTCCCCACCTTCGCGGCGACGAGCGGGAAACGGCGTCCCAGGCACGAGTCCGGGAGTGCGGCCCCCGGTCAATGCGTGCGCGACACCGCGAACTCGACCGCCTCCTCCAGGGCCTGCTTGATCTCGCAGTCGGGGAACAGGGCGAGCGCGTCGCGGGCGATGGCGCCGTAATGGCGGGCCCGCGTGATGGTGTCGTCGAGCGCCCGGTGCTTCGCCATCAGGGCGATGGCGTGCTCGAGGTCGTTGGCGCCGATCTCGCCGGTCTCCAGCGTGCGGCGCCAGAACTCGCGCTCCGAGTCGGAGCCGCGGCGGAACGCCAGCACCACGGGCAGCGTGATCTTGCCCTCGCGGAAGTCGTCGCCGACGTTCTTGCCGAGCTTGGCGGCCTTGCCGCCGTAGTCGAGCGCGTCGTCGACGAGCTGGAAGGCGATGCCGAGATTCATCCCGAAGGAGCGGCAGGCCGCCTGCTCGGCCTTGGGCAGGTCGGCGACCACGGGGCCGACCTCGCAGGCGGCGGCGAACAGCTCGGCCGTCTTGGCCCGCACCACGGCGAGATACTCGTCCTCGGTGGTGGCCGTGTTCTTGGCGGCGGCGAGCTGGCGCACCTCGCCCTCGGCGATGACGGCGGCGGCGTTGGAGAGGATCTCCAGCGAGCGCAGCGAGCCGACCTCGACCATCAGCTTGAACGCCTGGCCGAGCAGGAAGTCGCCGACCAGCACGCTCGCCTCGTTGCCCCACAGCATGCGGGCCGCGAGCTTGCCGCGCCGCATGTCGCTCTCGTCGACGACGTCGTCGTGGAGCAGCGTCGCGGTGTGCATGAACTCGACCGAGGCGGCGAGCTTGACGTGCCCGTCGCCCTCGTAGCCCGACAATTGGGCCATCGCGAGGGTCAGCATCGGCCGCAGCCGCTTGCCCCCCGACGTGATGAGATGATTGGCGACCTCCGGGATCATCGTGACCTCGGACCCGGTGCACGACAGGATCGCCGCGTTGACGCGGGTCATGTCGCTGGACACGTGGGACACCAGGCGGTCGACGGAAGCGCCGGCAGGAGACTCGAAAGGAATTACGACGGCCAAAGCCGATTCTCCGAAATCAAGGACCCGCGACGATAGAAATGCTACCGTTCACGAGCAAGTACGGTGTTTCCCCCTGGCGGAACGGCGCTGGCGCCCCGGAAGAGGACGGTCGTGACACGTCTGGTCGATCGGATGGACCTGCGGCTCGCGACGCCCGGACCGGGCCTGCGGATCGCGGTCCTGGTGCCGTGTTACAATGAACGGGCGTCGATCGCAAAGGTGGTCGCCGATTTCCGCGCGGCGCTGCCCGACGCCGCCGTTCATGTGTACGACAACAACTCGACGGACGGCACCGCCGAGGCCGCGCGCACGGCCGGGGCGGTCGTGCGCAGGGCGACGCCGCAGGGCAAGGGCCACGTCGTCCGGCGAATGTTCAGCGACGTCGAGGCCGATGTCTACGTCCTCGTCGACGGGGATTCCACCTATGATGCTCCCAGCGCCCGCGACATGATCGCGCGGTTGCTGGAGGAGCACCTCGACATGGTCGTCGCGGTGCGCCGTCCCGAGGGCGCCGCCGCCTATCGGCGCGGCCACCGGCTCGGCAACCGCCTGCTCACCGGGGTGGTGCGGCAGATGTTCGGCACCGCGTTCTCCGACATGCTGTCGGGCTATCGGGTGTTCTCGCGCCGCTTCGTGAAGTCGTTTCCGGTGCTGTCCGGCGGCTTCGAGATCGAGACCGAGCTGACCGTCCATGCGCTCGAGCTCGACATGCCGGTCGGCGAGGTGCCGACCCCCTATTACGCCCGCCCGGACGGCTCGGAGTCGAAGCTCGCCACCTGGCGCGACGGCTTCCGCATCCTGAGGACCATCGTCAAGCTGTACCGGGTCGAGCGGCCGCTGGCGTTCTTCGCCGGCGCCGGCCTGTCGCTCGCGGTCCTCTCCGTCGGCCTGTCCGTGCCCGTGATCGTCACCTTCCTGGAGCAGGGCGTGGTGCCGCGGCTGCCCACCGCGGTGCTGTCGACCGGGCTGATGATCCTCGCCTTCCTGTCCTTCACCTGCGGCCTCGTGCTCGACACGGTCACGCGCGGGCGGCGGGAGATCAAGCTGCTCGCCTATCTGGCCCAGCCGGCGCCCGGCGATCGGCCGCGACCGGCCGAGGCTTCGGGGACCGATCCGGGGGATGTTCGATGAAGGAGCTCGTGCGCACCAACGATCCGGTGCTGGTGTCGGCCGTGGTGGCGCTGCTCGACGCCGCCGGCATCGAGCATCTGGTGCTCGACCAGAACATGAGCGTGCTTGAGGGCTCGATCGGCATCCTGCCGCGCCGGATCCTGGTCGCCGAGCCGCGGGCCAGAGAGGCGCGGCGGCTGCTCGGCGACGCCGGGCTCGGCAAGGAGTTGCGCCCCGATGGGCCGTGAGGCCGGCGCCGGGAACGCCGTCGCAGGGCCGGTCGGGCTCGCCCGGTCGGCGGGCTTTCCCGAGGCGGAGTGGAGCGACGACGGCATTCTGGATGGCCGGCTGCGGCTCCTGCAGCCGCGCCGCGGCCATCGCTTCGGCCACGACGCGATCCTGCTCGCCGCGGCGACGCCGGCGCTCGCCGGAGAGCGCGCCGTCGAACTCGGCGCGGGGGTCGGGGCGGCGGCTCTCGCGCTCGCCTGGCGGGTGCCGGGGCTGCATCTGACGATGATCGAGATCGATCCGGCGCTGGTCGGCGCGGCCACCGAGAACGCCGCCCGCAACGGGCTCGCCGACCGGGTCGCGGCGGTGCGGCTCGACGTCGCGGCGCCGCTCGCTGCGTTTGTCGAGGCGGAGCTGCCACCCGGCGTCGCGGCGCGGGTGCTGATGAATCCGCCGTTCAACGATCCCGGGACGCTGTCCGCCTCGCCCGATCCGGCGCGCCGGCGCGCCCATGTGGCGGTCTCACAAGGAGAAACGCCGTTGCTCGACGTCTGGATCGGCGCCGCCGCCCGCCTTCTGCGGCCGGGCGGCACCCTGTCGCTGATCTGGCCGGCCGCGGGGCTCGGCGCCGTGCTGGCGCGGCTGTCGGACGGGTTCGGCGGGATCGGCCTCGTGCCGGTGCACGGCAAAGACGGTCAGCCGGCGATCCGGGTTCTGGTGCGGGCCACCAAGGGCGGCCGGGCGCCGCTCGCCCTGCTGCCGGGGCTGGTGCTCGCCGACGCGGCCGGACGGCCGACCGCGGCGGCCGAGGCGGTCCTGCGCCACGGCACGGCGCTGCCGCTCGCCGCGCCATGATCGGGGGTCGGCACGCCTTGGTGACTCAGGCTTCCTCGGCCCGCAGCGCCGCCGCGGACCGGGCGAGCCGGCGGTCGGCGACGTGGTAGAGGGTCGCGATCACGCCGAACAGCGACGCGATGATCATGACCTTGATGTCCATGACAGCGCTCCTCCGGGAATGATCCAGCCGCGCGACTGCAACGCGAGGCCGCGAATCGGATTCGATTCAATGTGCGATGGTGTCGACTTCGTGATCGCCGGTGACGCCCGGTTCACCATGTCGGACCTCCATACGACACCGGGGAGGTAAACGATCCGTAACTCGCGGCCGCGACGTCGCGTCCCTATGATCCCGGCCGGTGCGGTGCGAAACCCGGCGGCGCGGCGCGGGGTTGTCGTCGCGGTGCCCGGCCGGCGGTCCGCCGGAGGGCGGGCACCAGGCCGCGGAGGATCACGGGATCATGTCGTTCGGGAGCAGGACCGAGCCGGGCAGCGGGGACACGAGCCGGGGCGGACTCCAGGATTTCGTCGCGGGGGTGCGCCGCTTCGTCACGCCGGTGCTGCCGAAGCGCTGGCGGGCCGACGCCGTGGTGGTGCCGGTGGTGCGCATCAACGGCGTGATCGGCGTCGCCTCGCCATTGCGGCCGGGCGTGACGCTCGCCGGGCTCGCCCGCGCGCTCGACCGGGCGTTTGCGATGCGCGGTGCCAAGGCGGTGGCGCTGTCGATCAACTCGCCCGGGGGCGCTGCGGCGCAGTCGCACCTGATCTTCCGAAGAATCCGCCAGCTCGCCGAGGAGAAGAACCTGCCCGTGATCGCCGCCGTCGAAGACGTCGGCGCCTCGGGCGGCTACATGATCGCCTGCGCGGCCGACGAGATCGTCGCCGACCCGGCCTCGATCGTCGGCTCGATCGGGGTGATCGGCGCCACCTTCGGGCTCGACAAGGCGATCGAGAGGCTCGGTATCGAGCGGCGTGTCTACACGGCCGGCGAGAGCAAGTCGTCGCTCGACCCGTTCCTGCCGGAGAAGCCCGAGGACGTCGCCCGCATCAAGGCGATCCAGACAGAGATCCACGCCCTGTTCATCGAGCTGGTGAAGTCGCGCCGCGGCGACCGCCTCGCCGGCCCGGAAAAAACCCTGTTCTCCGGGGAGTATTGGACGGCGTCGACGGCGCTCGGTCACGGGATCGTCGATCGGCTCGGCGATCTGCGCTCGTACTTGCGCGAGCGCTTCGGCAAGGAGGTGCTGACGCCCGTGGTCTCGCCGGAGCGCGGCTTCCTGGCGCGCCGCCTGATGGGGGCGAGCCAGGGCGGACTGATCGGCGATGGCGGCTTCGGCGGCGCGCAAAGCCTCGCCGCGGACGCGATCGCGGCGCTCGAGGTGCGCGCCGTCTGGGCCCGATACGGGCTCTAGGACTTCGACGTTGTAGGACTTCGACCTTGCGGCTCGCCCGCGCCGCATTCACCCCCGCGGGTCGTGCAGAGGAGACGGTCGCATGCCGTTCGTGATCCCGCCCGTGATCGCCCTGACCGCCGCCGCCCTCGGGGTCGCGGCCCTCGGCCGCGCGCTCGCCCGGGAATGGCGGCGCATCAACGAGGAGCTGGAGCAGATGCGCCCGGCCGAGGCGGTCGACCCGAGCCGCCTGCCGAAGCTCCGCCGCGACCCGTCGACCGGCGTGTACCGGCCGGAGTAGGGCACACCGATCAGCCGAAACTCACCTCTCCCCGCCGCGCGGGGAGAGGGAGACAGTGGCGAGGCCGCCTCGCCTTGACCCTGAAAACCCCTGCCTCTACGGTCCGCGCGCCCACGGCCGCGGACCGGGCGCGCTCTTCACGGGCGCCGCCGGCGCGGCCGCTCGTCCGTCGATGCGAGCCGCCATGACACACTCCGACCTGCCGCCGCACATGCGGCCCGAACGTTCGTTCCAGGGCCTCATCCTCGCCCTGCAACGCTACTGGGCCGACAAGGGCTGCGTGATTCTGCAGCCCTACGACATGGAGGTCGGGGCCGGCACGTTCCATCCGGCCACCACGCTGCGCGCGCTCGGCCCGAAGCCGTGGAACGCGGCTTATGTGCAGCCCTCGCGCCGGCCCAAGGACGGCCGTTACGGCGAGAACCCCAACCGGCTGCAGCATTACTACCAGTTCCAGGTGATCCTGAAGCCGTCGCCCGAGAACCTCCAGGACCTCTATCTCGACAGTCTCGCGGCGATCGGCATCGACACGGCGCTGCACGACGTGCGCTTCGTCGAGGACGACTGGGAGAGCCCGACGCTGGGCGCCTGGGGGCTCGGCTGGGAATGCTGGTGCGACGGCATGGAGGTGAGCCAGTTCACCTACTTCCAGCAGGTCGCCGGCTTTGAATGCGCGCCGGTCGCGGGCGAGCTGACCTACGGGCTCGAGCGGCTGGCCATGTATGTGCAGGGCGTCGAGAACGTCTACGACCTCAACTTCAACGGTCGCGAGGGGGCCGAGCGGGTCTCCTACGGCGAGGTCTTCCTGCAGGCCGAGCAGGAGTACTCGCGGCACAATTTCGAGCACGCCGACACGACCATGCTGTTCGAGCAGTTCCGCATGGCCGAGGGCGCCTGCAAGTCGTATCTCGACGCCGGCTGGCGGCGCGACGCCGAGGACGCCAAGGCGTCGCGCCACCTGATGGCGCTGCCGGCCTATGACCAGTGCATCAAGGCGAGCCACGTCTTCAACCTGCTCGACGCCCGCGGCGTGATCTCGGTGACCGAGCGGCAGAGCTACATTCTTCGCGTGCGCGAACTGGCAAAAGCCTGCGGCGAAGCCTGGCTCGCCACCGCCGGCGGCGGGGCGGGCTAGGGCGAGCGCGCCGGCCCGTCACCCCTCCGACATCGCGACACCCGAGCTTTTTCAATCATGCCCGACCTTCTCTTCGAACTCTTCTCCGAGGAAATCCCGGCCCGCATGCAGGGGCGGGCGGCCGAGGATCTGAAAAAGCTCGTCACCGACAAGCTGGTCGATGCCGGTCTCGTCTACGAGGGCGCGACGGCGTTCGCGACGCCCCGGCGCCTCGCCCTCGCCGTGCAGGGCATCCCGGCCCGCCAGCCCGATCTGCGCGAGGAGAAGAAGGGGCCGCGCGTCGGCGCGCCCGAGAAGGCGATCGAGGGCTTCCTCAAGTCCGCGGGCCTCACCGACATCGCGCAGGCGACCGTGCAGAAGGACCCCAAGAAGGGCGACTTCTATGTCGCCCTGGTGGAGAAGCCCGGCCGGCCGGCCATCGAGGTGCTGGCCGAGATCCTGCCGCTCGTCGTGCGCACCTTCCCGTGGCCGAAGTCGATGCGCTGGGGCTCCGGGCGACTCACCTGGGTGCGGCCGCTGCACTCGATCGTCGCGACCTTCGGGCCGGAGACCGAGGATCCCGACATCGTGCCGTTCACGGTCGACCACATCACGGCCGGCGACACGACCCGCGGGCACCGGTTCCTGGCGCCGGGGGCGTTCCGGGTGAAGCACCACGACGACTACGTGGAGAAGCTCCTGAAGGCCAAGGTGGTGCTCGATCCGGCGCGCCGCCGCGACATCATCCTGCACGAGGCGAAGCATCTCGCCTTCGCCCAAGGTTTTGAACTGGTCGAAGACCAAGGGCTGCTCGAGGAAGTGGCGGGGCTGGTGGAGTGGCCCGTGGTGCTGATGGGCTCGTTCGACCCGACGTTCCTGAAAATCCCGGACGAGGTGATCCGCTCGACCATCCGGGCGAACCAGAAGTGCTTCGTCGTCCGCGACCCGAAGACCGGCAAGCTGGCGCCGCGCTTCATCCTCGTCTCGAACACGGAAGCCACCGACGGCGGCACGGCGATCGTCGCCGGCAACGAGCGGGTGATCCGGGCCCGGCTCTCCGACGCCAAGTTCTTCTACGAGACCGATTTGTCGACGCGTCTCGAGGAACGACTGCCGAAGTTCGAAAACATCGTCTTCCACGAGAAGCTCGGCACCCAGGCCGAGCGCATCGCCCGCATCGAGCGGCTGGCCGTGGCGCTCGCCCCGCTGGTCGGGGCCGACGTCGAGAAGGTTCGGCGCGCCGCAAAGCTCTGCAAGGCGGACCTGCTGACCGAGGTGGTGGGAGAGTTCCCCGAGCTGCAGGGCCTGATGGGCAAGTACTACGCCCTCGCGCAAGGGGAAGACCCGAGCGTCGCGGCCGCCTGCGAGGAGCACTACAAGCCGCAAGGGCCGGCCGACCGGGTGCCGACCGACCCGGTGTCGATCGCGGTCGCACTCGCCGACAAGCTCGACACGCTGGTCGGCTTCTGGGCGATCGACGAGAAGCCGACCGGCTCGAAGGATCCTTATGCGCTGCGGCGTGCGGCGCTGGGGGTGATTCGCATCGTGCTGGAGAACGAGCTGCGGTTACGGCTCGTTGACTTGGCTGCTGATCACTTGCTTGAGAGTTCTGTTGTGGGCAGTGAAGCCTATCGTCAGATCGATGATGCTCAAGGGTTGTATGGGTACGATACGATATCTAGCGACGTTGTGTCTTTGATCCAAAAGCTCTATGGGGTCGGGTATTTCGTATTCCGGGCGCAGATTGATGCTGCGAATTTGTTCAGAGAAAAACATTTAGAATTTAAGGATGAGCAAGCGGCTCGACTGTATGGTCTTCTGTACTTCTGGGAATCGCGCTTGCCTGACGTGCTAGCCCGCGCGCGCGAATCGTCGGTACACCCGGCCAATGAACGTGAATTTCTAGAAAATGCCGCTGGGAAAGAGGCGGCTTTGCGGAGTTCTGCCGAACCTTTGGCCCAAGACCTCCTCGCCTTCTTCGCCGACCGCCTGAAGGTCCAACTCCGCGACCAGGGCGCCAGGCACGATCTGGTGGATGCGGTCTTCGCCCTAGAAGGCCAGGACGATCTCCTCCTCGTGGTCCGCCGCGTCGACGCTCTGGCAAAATTCCTCGACACCGAGGACGGCAAGAATCTGCTGGCCGGTGTGAAGCGGGCGACCAACATCCTGCGCATCGAGGAGAAGCGCGACGGCACCCGCTATGCCGGGACGGTCGACGCGGCGCTGTTGCGCGAGGACGCCGAGCGGGCGCTGGCGCGGGCCGTCGACACGGCGCGGACCGAGGCCGAGGCGGCGGTCGCGCGCGAGGACTTTTCCGCCGCCATGGCCGCGGTCGCGACACTTCGTCCCGTGGTCGACGCCTTCTTCGACGACGTGACCGTGAACGCCGACGACGCGGCCGTGCGGGCGAACCGTTTGCGCCTGCTCGACGGCATCCGCGCGGCAACCTTGGCGGTCGCGGATTTTTCGCGCATCGAGGGCTAGAAAAATCGTCGCGTCCGGTGGACACTGCGCTCCAGCAAACCGGACGATTTGAGGTTCGGACGACAAGGTCCGTCGAGGACCGGAGGGACCGACCCCCGGACGTGGCGTGCAGATTGCGCCCGCCGCCCGGGGAGTCTTTTGCGTCAAGCGCACGAAGCGCCCATCGAAGCGCACACCGGAGCAGTCCATGGCCAAGACGAGCAAAGCATCGCGCCGTCCCGTAGCGACCGCCAAGGGAGGGCGAGCCGCCGCAGGACCCGCAAGGGCGACCGCCTCCAAGCCGGCCAAGCCGGCGGGCAAGCCCGTCGCGGGCAAGGCTGCGAAGGTCGTCGCGTCGGCGAAGCCGGCCGCCAAGGTCGCGGCGGCGCGTCGCGCCGTGCCGGCCGCGAAGTCGGCCAAGCCCGCCGTCAAGGCCACCAAGCTCACCAAGTCCTCGACCAAGGCGGCGACCAGGCCGGCGGCCAGCAAGCCGGCCCGCAAGGCGATCAAGTCGCCGGCGACGAAGCCCGCCGCCAAGCCGGCCGGAAAGCCCGCCGCCCGCGCCACCAAGCCGGCCACCAAGCCGGCGGCCCGCGTCGCCAAGCCGAGCGGCGGGAAGCCGCCCGTGAAGGCGCCGACGCCGGTCGCCGTGAAGGGCAAGTGGGTCTACACGTTCGGCAACGGCACGGCCGAAGGCGCCGCGGGCATGAAGAACCTGCTCGGCGGCAAGGGCGCCAATCTCGCCGAGATGGCCGGCCTCGGCCTGCCGGTGCCGCCCGGCTTCACCATCTCGACCGAGGTCTGCACCTACTACTACCAGAACAACCGCACCTACCCGAAGACGCTGAAGCCGCAGGTCGAGGCGGCGCTCGCCCACATCGCGAAGATCGTCGGCAAGGACTTCGGCGACAAGACCGACCCGCTGCTCGTCTCGGTGCGCTCCGGCGCGCGGGCCTCGATGCCCGGCATGATGGACACGGTGCTCAATCTCGGCCTCAACGACGAGACGGTCGAGGCGCTGGCCAAGCAGGCCGGTGACCGCCGCTTCGCCTTCGATTCCTATCGCCGCTTCATCACCATGTATTCCAACGTGGTGCTCGACGTCGGCTATCACAATTTCGAGGAGCTGCTCGACGAGCACAAGGACGAGCACGGCTACAAGCTCGACACCGACCTGACCGCCGAGGACTGGGAGAAGCTGATCGTCCGCTACAAGGAGCGGGTGATCCGCGAGACCGGCAAGCCGTTCCCGCAGGATCCGCACGAGCAGCTGTGGGGCTCCATCGGCGCCGTGTTCGGGTCGTGGATGAACCAGCGCGCCATCACGTATCGCCGGCTCAACGGCGTGCCGGAGAGCTGGGGCACCGCCGTCAACGTCCAGGCCATGGTGTTCGGCAATCTCGGCGAGAGCTCGGCGACCGGCGTCGCCTTCTCACGCAACCCGTCGACCGGCGAGCGCAAGCTCTACGGCGAGTTCCTGATCAACGCGCAGGGGGAGGACGTCGTCGCCGGCATCCGCACCCCGCAGGAGATCACCGAGGCCGCCCGCATCGCCTCGGGCTCCGACAAGCCGTCGCTCGAGAAGGCGATGCCGGAGCCGTTCAAGGAGCTGGTGAAGTACTACACCAAGCTCGAGAAGCACTATCGCGACATGCAGGACATGGAGTTCACGGTCGAGCGCGGCCGGCTGTGGATGCTGCAGACCCGCAACGGCAAGCGCACCGCCAAGGCGGCGCTGAAGATCGCCGTCGACCTCGCCAACGAGGGCGTGATCAGCCGCAACGAGGCGGTGCTGCGCATCGAGCCGAACTCGCTCGACCAGCTGCTGCACCCGACCATCGACCCGAAGGCCGAGCGCAAGATGATCGCCACCGGCCTGCCGGCCTCGCCGGGCGCCGCGGCCGGCGAGATCGTCTTCAACTCGGACGAGGCGGAGCTGCTGAAGTCGCAGAACCGCAAGGTCATCCTGGTGCGGGTCGAGACCAGCCCCGAGGACATCCACGGCATGCACGCCGCCGAGGGCATCCTGACGACGCGCGGCGGCATGACGTCGCACGCCGCCGTGGTCGCCCGCGGCATGGGCAAGCCCTGCGTCGCCGGCGCCGGCTCGATCCGGGTCGACTACGTGGCCGGCACCATGACGGCGAGCGGCCAGGTGTTCAAGAAGGGCGACGTGATCACGATCGACGGCAGCACTGGACACGTGCTCGCCGGTCGCGTGCCCATGCAGGAGCCGACGCTCTCCGACGACTTCGCCACCCTGATGGCGTGGGCCGACAAGGCCCGCAAGCTCAAGGTGCGCACCAACGCCGACACGCCGAACGACGCAAAGGTGGCGATCAAGTTCGGTGCCGAGGGCATCGGCCTGTGCCGCACCGAGCACATGTTCTTCGAGGGCGACCGCATCCGCGCCGTGCGCGAGATGATCCTCGCCGACGACGAGCAGAGCCGGCGCAACGCGCTCGCCAAGCTGCTGCCGATGCAGCGCGGCGACTTCGCCCAGATCTTCGAGGTGATGAAGGGCAAGCCGGTGACCATCCGGCTGCTCGATCCGCCGCTGCACGAGTTCCTGCCGCACACCGAGCAGGAGATCGCCGAGGTGGCGACGGCGATGGGGGCCGATCCGCGCAAGCTCGCCGACCGCGCCAAGGAGCTGGCCGAGTTCAACCCGATGCTCGGCTTCCGCGGCTGCCGGTTGGCCGTCGTCTATCCGGAGATCGCCGAGATGCAGGCGCGGGCGATCTTCGAGGCGGCCGTCGACGCCGCCAAGAAGACCGGCGAGCCGGTGGTGCCCGAGGTGATGGTGCCGCTGATCGCCTCCAAGGCCGAGCTCGATCTCGTCAAGGGACGCATCGACGCCATGGCGCAGGCGGTGATGAAGGAGAGCGGGACCCGGTTCAAGTACCAGGTCGGCACCATGATCGAGCTGCCGCGCGCCGCGCTGCGGGCCGGCGAGATCGCCGAGTCGGCCGAGTTCTTCTCGTTCGGCACCAACGATCTCACCCAGACGACCTTCGGCATCAGCCGTGACGACGCCGCCACCTTCATCGGCACCTACACGGCGAAGAACATCTTCCCGAACGACCCGTTCGTGTCGGTCGACCAGGAGGGCGTCGGCGAGCTGATGCAGATCGCCACCGAGCGCGGCCGCGCGGTGCGCGAGAAGCTCAAGACCGGCATCTGTGGCGAGCACGGCGGCGATCCGGCCTCGGTGATGTTCTGCGCCAAGCTCGGGCTCGACTACGTGTCGTGCTCGCCGTTCCGCGTGCCGATCGCCCGCCTCGCCGCCGCCCAGGCGGCGCTCGGCGGCGGCTCGTCCGGCACGGTGTGAGAAAGCGGGGCATGCTCGTTCCTGACGAGCGCGTGCCCCGGACGCCGCGTGCCCCGGACAAGGCCGGTCGGGCGCAAGCCCGACGGGCCGCAGAGCCGGGGCCCAGGGGCCGCACGGGAAAGGTCCCGTTCGCGGCTATCGACGACCACATGCATTCCGCGCCCCTGGGTCCCGGCTCGCGCTGCATCGCTACGCGCTGCAGCCCGTCCGGGACACGGAGGCTGGATCCCGCCGCGACCGCCCTGCCGCTTGACCCGCTGGGCCGGCGCACCTAATCGACCCTGCGACGACTCTCAGAGGCGCGGGACAGGCCCGTGCCCGTCGACCAGGGGGCAAGGCCGATGGCCGCCGTCTCACCGCTCGCGCCAGAGCGCTTTCCCGAAATGCCGGCGATCGACGGCGTCGCGGTCGCGACCGCGGCGGCCGGCATCCGCTATGCGGGCCGCACCGACGTGCTGCTCGCGCTGCTCGAGCCGGGCACCGCGGTCGCCGGCGTCTTCACCAGGTCGAAGTGCCCCTCCGCCCCGGTCGACTGGTGCCGCGGCAAGCTGAAGGGCGGCAAGGCGCGCGCCCTCGTGGTCAACTCCGGCAATGCGAACGCCTTCACGGGCAAGACCGGGGTCGCCGCCGTCAAGCTGACGGCCGACATCGCCTCGAAATCCGCCGGCTGCAAGCCGGCCGAGATCTTCCTCGCCTCCACGGGTGTGATCGGCGAGCCGCTGCCGGCGGAAAAATTCTCCGGCGTGATGGACGGCCTCGTCGCGGCCGTGCAGCCCGGCCGCTGGGAGGAGGCGGCCCGCGCCATCATGACCACCGACACGTTCCCGAAGGGCGCGGCCGCGGTGGTGCGCATCGACGGCAAGCCGGTGACCATCTGCGGCATCGCCAAGGGCGCCGGCATGATCGCGCCCGACATGGCGACCATGCTGAGCTTCGTGTTCACCGACGCGCCGCTCGCGCCCGCCGTGCTGCAGAGCCTGCTCACGAAGGGCGTCGAGGACACGTTCAACGCCGTGACGATCGACGGCGACACCTCGACGTCCGACACGCTGCTGGCGTTCGCGACCGGCGCGGCGGCCAAGCGCGGCGTCGCCAAGATCTCGCGCGCCAGCGATCCGCGGCTCGAGCCGTTCCGCAAGGGCTTCAATCGCGTGCTCGCCGATCTGGCCGAGCAGGTGGCGCGCGACGGCGAGGGCGCGCGAAAGCTGGTCGAGGTGATCGTCCAGGGCGCCGCGTCCAAGAAGGCGGCGCGCAAGATCGCCATGTCGATCGCCAACTCGCCGCTGGTGAAGACCGCGATCGCCGGCGAGGACGCCAACTGGGGCCGCGTCGTGATGGCGGTCGGCAAGGCCGGCGAGAAGGCCGATCGCGACAAGCTGTCGATCTGGTTCGGCGGCGTCCGGGTCGCCCACAAGGGCGCGCGCGATCCCGCCTACGACGAGGCCAAGGTCTCGGCCCTGATGAAGAAGCCGGAGATCGAGCTGAAGGTCGATCTCGGGATCGGCAAGGGCCGCGACCGCGTGCTCACCTGCGATCTCACGAAAGAGTACGTCGCCATCAACGGCGACTACCGGTCCTAGAGCAGATTTCGGTTTGGTGGATCGGCCTCCACTTCCGCTCGTCCCCGCGAAGGCGGGGACCCAGGGGCGACACGGCACGCGGCCCCTGGATCCCTGCTTGCGCGGGGATGAGCGGTGTGTGGGGCGACGTAAGTGGAAACCGTTCCGGCATCCTCGTCATGGCCGGGCGCGTCCCGGCCATCCACGCCTTGCTGCTACGATGCCTCGAGACGTGGATGCCCGGCACGAGGCCGGGCATGACGGCTCCGGGAGTGCGGAGATCGTCGTGAAAAAGCTTCTTCTCGTCGCCGCCTGTGCGCTGATCGATGCCGACGGGCGCATTCTTCTGGCGCAGCGTCCCGAGGGGAAGGCGATGGCCGGGCTGTGGGAGTTTCCCGGCGGCAAGGTGGAGGCCGGGGAGACGCCGGAGGCGTCGCTGATCCGCGAGCTCGCGGAAGAGCTCGGCATCGCCGTGAAGGCGGCGTGCCTGGCGCCGCTCACCTTCGCGAGCCACACCTACACGGACTTTCATCTCCTGATGCCGCTCTATGTGTGCCGGCGCTGGGACGGCATCGTGACGCCGCGCGAGCACGCCGCGCTGCGCTGGGTGCGACCGCAGGCGATGCGCGACTATCCGATGCCCGAGGCCGACATCCCGCTGATCGCGCATCTGCAGGAGCTGCTTCGATAACGCTCTAAACTGATCACGTCCGCCGAGCCGCTGTAGGGTGGGCAAAGCGAAGCGTGCCCACGCCGTCCCGCGCCGCCGATTCCGACTGCTGATCACGACGACGTGGGCACGGCGCGCCTGCGGCGCCCCTTTGCCCACCCTACGACTTTCGTGCGCGTCCCGGCCCCGCCTTCTCGCCGGCCGAGATCTCTTTAGTCCCCAACGCGTCGGCGAGCCGGTGCGTCGCGCTGCCGGGCTTCAATGGCTTCTGCTGGCTCTCGTGCGGCGCCCAGCCCGACAGCCAGACGATCTCGACGGTCGCGCGCACCCGTCCGTCGGGGTCGGAGAATTTTTCCGCATAGATCTCGGCCGCCCGCATCAGGGTCGCACGCCGCAGCGGCACACGCCGCCGCTCCACCAGCGGATTGGTGGCGCCCATGCGGCGAAGGTCCTGCATCAGCGCGAAGGGCGAGGCGTAGCGCACCGTCACCACGTCGACATCGGTGACCGGCAGGGCGAAGCCGGCGCGTTGCAGCAGCGCGCCGATGTCGCGAATGTCGGCGAAGGGCGCCACCCGCGGCGACAGGCCGCCCTCGCATTCGGTCTCGGCGAGCGCGAAGCTCTGGCGCAGCTCGGTCAATGTCGCGCCGCCGAGCAGCGCGGCGAGGAACAGCCCGTCGGGCCGCAGCGCGCGGCGCACCTGCGCGAAGGTGCCGGGCAGGTCGTCGACCGTCTGCAGGGCCAGCCCCGACACGACGAGATCGAGCGACGCGTCGGCGAAGGGCAGGATCTCGGCGTCGGCGACGACCGCCACGCCAGCCGCAGACCCGTCGACCGCCGTCGCGCCGTCGGCGAGCGCATCGACGCCGATCAGCGTCCCGAGCCGCGGATGGCCGGCGAGCGCGCGCCGAATCGCGTCACCGGGCGTCGCGAGATCGACGCCGCGCGAAAAGCTGCGCAGTGTCGCGGCGAGCCGGTCGGCCATGTCCTCGGCGACCCGGTCGAGCAGGAACGTGGCGGCGCCGAGCCCGATCGCGCGCCGGCGTCGGCGCAGGATCAGCCGACGATCGAAAACGTGAGGAGCACTCATCTACCACCCTGATATGATGCCACGTGTGCGTCGCCACCCGACTCGCCTGCGTCGGCGCCGTGATTCTTCGACCGGTTTCGGCCCGCGTGGTCGGTCCGGATCGTCGGTCGGCCTCGGAGTGGCGGCCCGAGCGGAGCCGGGACGCGACACGCAGCGGTCGAATCAAGCCTCGCGCTGGCGCGATGCTTGCATCGTTTCTCGCCGAGACGAGCGGCGGCAGGGATGCCGCCGGGTCGCGTCGACGAGGTCCGACGTGCCCGACACGTGATCAGATGCGCGACGGCGTCGTCTGGGCTCGCGCCGAGCGAAGTCGATGAACAAGGGTTCATATGGCGACCGGGGCGATCATGGCACGGACCGGGCTGCGCGCCGCGCTGCGGTTCGCCGTCGACGCCGTCCTGCCGCCGTTGTGTCCGGCCTGCAGCCGGCCGCTGACCGACGACGGCGCCATTTGTGCAACCTGCTGGTCCCGGTTGTCGTTCATAGCGCGTCCCTATTGCGAGCGTCTCGGCATCCCGTTGCCACACGACGTCACGCCGGGCGCGCTCTCGGCCCGGGCGATCGCCGAGCCGCCGGCGTTCGGGGGGGCGCGCGCCGCGGTGCTGTACGACGACGTGGCCGGATCTCTGGTTCATGCGTAGAAGTACGGCGACCGCATGGAGATCGCGCCGATGATGGGGCGGTGGATGGCGGTCGCGGGCGCCGAGCTGACGGCCCGGGCCGACGCGCTGGTGCCGGTGCCGCTGCATTGGCGACGGCTGTGGGCCCGGCGCTTCAACCAGGCCGCCGCGCTCGCCGCCGTGATGGCGGATTTGTCGGGCATACCGATGCTGACCGGCGCGCTGACGCGGGTTCGGCCGACGCCCCAGCAGGTCGGCCTGACGCGCGCCGAGCGGGCCGGCAACGTGCAGGCCGCCTTCCGCGTGCCGGAAGCGGGGCGCGCGAATGTGCGGGGCCGCCGCCTGATCGTCGTCGACGACGTCATGACGACCGGCGCCACGGCGGAGAGCTGCGCCAGAACCTTGTTGCGGGCGGGTGCGAGCAATGTTGACGTGATCGTGTTCGCCTGTGTCTCGGGTGCAACGGTGGTATGACTACTGGGTGACACGGACTGTTGATAGGGCGCCATCTCCACTATAGTGCTGGATTGCAGTTTAGTGTGCGGTGCGAAGTCATCAGCTCGTGCGAAACTTCGATGGCGATCAGTTGCCCTCGTGCGGACCGGCGAGCGATGGACGTCGACAGGGCCGGACATCGTATGACGGGACTCGAAAGACGACACGACGCGACGCACCGGCCTCGAACCGACTGGACTTGGGCCGACCCGGACTTGGCACGACCGACTTGGGCACGACCGAACTGAACGACGAGACGCGACGATCGATGCCGGACATTGAAATCTACACGACCCCGTTCTGTCCCTACTGCTCGTCAGCGAAGCAACTGCTGGCGCGGAAGGGGGTCCCGTTCACGGAGATCGGCGTCGCCGGTCTGCCCGACAGGCGCGCCGAGATGGTCGAGCGCGCCGGCGGGCGGACGACGGTGCCGCAGATCTTCATCGGCGAGACGCATGTCGGTGGATGCGACGATCTCTACGCCCTCGACGAGGCGGGTCAGCTCGACCCCCTGCTGAAGGCGTGACGGAGGGCTGTTTCATGACCTTTCAACTCAGAGAGAATTCGACCTTTCGGGTCGCACTGATTCAGATGCAGTCGGGCCGGCGCCCGGCCGCCAACATCGATTCCGCCGTCAAGCTCATCGGCAAGGCGAAGGATCGCGGCGCGCATTATGTGCAGACGCCGGAGATGACCAACGTGATGGAGAGCGATCGCGAGCGCCTGCTCGAGCTGATCGCTCCCGAGGACAGCGATCACGGCCTCGCGGCGCTGCGCGACACCGCGCGCAAGCACCACATCTGGCTGCACATCGGCTCGCTCGCCGTGCGCATCGGCCCGGAGTCGGCCGCCAACCGCTCCTACCTGATCGATCCGAACGGCGACATCGTCGCCTTCTACGACAAGATCCACATGTTCGACGTCGATCTTCCCAACGGGGAGAGCCATCGCGAGTCGCGCATGTTCCGCCCCGGCGACCGCGCCGTGGTGGCCGATCTCCCGTGGGGCCGCATCGGCCTGTCGATCTGCTACGACCTGCGCTTCCCGGCGCTCTACCGGGCGCTCGCCGAGGCCGGTTCCTCGTTCATCGCCATCCCGGCGGCGTTCACGCGCCAGACCGGCCAGGCGCACTGGCACATCCTCACCCGCGCCCGCGCCATCGAGAACGGCTGCTACGTCTTCGCCGCCGCCCAGGGCGGCGTGCACGAGAGCGGCCGCGAGACCTTCGGGCACTCGCTGATCGTCGACCCGTGGGGCGTCGTCATCGCCGAGAACAGCACGGAGCCCGGCTTCGTCATGGCGGAGGTCGATCCGGCCGCCGTCACGGCGGCGCGCAGCCGCATCCCGTCGCTGCAGCACGGCCGCCGCTTCGAGCTGGTCGAGCCGAGCACCGCCGCCGTGCATCTGCACGCCCTGCAAGAGGCGAAATGATCCGTTACGCGCTCGGCTGCCGGGCCGGGCATACGTTCGAGAGCTGGTTCCGCAACGCGGCCGACTACGACGATCAGGCCGCGCGCGGTCTGGTCTCGTGCCCGGTGTGTGGCAGCCCCGAGGTCGAGAAGGCGCTGATGACGCCGCGGCTCGGCCGCTCGGCGAAGCTCTCGCCCGAGCGCATGGCGTCCGTCGCCGCCGCGGCCGTGGCCGAGATCGCCGGCGAGGTCGCGAAGGAGGCGCCGGCGGCGGCCGCTGCCCCGGCGGGGTCCGCGACAAGTCCGGTGCCGGCCGGCACCGGTGTGCCGGACGCCGCGATCGACGCCAAGGCGCCGGTCGCGCTGATGCCGCCCCAGCTGATGTCCCCTCAGGAGGTTGCGCTGCGCCGCAAGCTCAAGGAACTGCGCGATCATCTCGTGCAGAACGCCGAGCATGTGGGAGAGCGCTTTCCCGACGAGGCCCGGCGCATGCACTACGGCGAGATCGAGCACCGCTCGATCTACGGCGAGGCCTCGCCCGACGACGTGAAGGCGATGCTCGACGAGGGCATCGAGTTCCACGCGCTTCCCGTCCTGCCCGACGAGCGGAACTGAGCTCTTGGTCGTTACGGATTTCGTCATGGCCGGGCTCGTCCCGGCCATCCACGTTGCTTACGGCGCTTTCAACAGAGAAGAGCGTGGATGGCCGGGACAAGCCCGGCCATGACGGCGCGTGTCACGTAGTTCGTCACTTGCCCACGGCGCCCCTCAATGCACCCACAATAAGAGCACGACGCCGGCGACGATCAGGGCGATGCCGATCAGCTCGCGCCGTGTCGCGCGCTGGCCGAAGGCGAAGCGCGACACGGCCTGAGCGAACAGCACCTCGACCAGCGCGACGGTGCGCACATTGGCGGCCGCCGTCAGCGCGAAGGCGAGGAACCAGAGCTGCGAGGCAAAGGCGCCCATGAAGCCGGCGAGCAGCGACGGCCGCCACGCTCTCACGACCGCGATCAGCACGGCGTGGTCGCGCAGCGCGAGCCACGCCGAGAGCAGCACGGCCTGGATCGCGAGCGCGAGGCAGAGCGTCGTGCTCGCCGCCGTCACGAAGCCGGCCGGGATCGTCAGGATGGCGCCGCGATAGCCGATCGCCGAGACGGCGAACAGCGCCGCCGAGCCGAGGCCGAGCAGCATCGGCCTCACACCGCCCTCCTGCAGCCCGGCCTGCCCGGGCCGCAGCGACATCAGCACCACGCCGACCGTGGCGATCACGATCGCAGCGATCATCGGCAGCGTCACGGCATCGCCCAGCACGACCAGCCCGAACAGCGCCACCTGCACGGGCTCGGTTTTGGTGTAGGCGGTCACCACCAGAAAGGAGCGCTCGCCCATGGCGGCGAGCATCAGCGCCGTCGCGACGATCTGGGTGACGGCACCGGCCGCGACCCACGGCCAGAACGCGGCGGGCGGCGTCGGCGGCTGCGCGCCGGTGGCGGCCACGATCAGGCCGAGGAACACCACCGCGAAGGGAAGCCCGAACAGGAAACGCACATGGGTGGCGCCGACCGTGCCGAGCGTGCGGGTCAGCTCGCGCTGCGCGGCGTTGCGCACGGTCTGGGCGGCGGCGGCCGCGATCGCGAAAGCGGCCCACCACCAGGCTCCGTCGGACACGTTCAGCTCCGAGACGACGAGGCTCGCCGCGCCGGCGAGCCTGGACGATCATGCACGCAGGGCGGCGCGGGCCGCGCGACGACGCCCGCGGCCGCCGGGGGTCGGCTGGTGCGGGCAACGCCCAGTCGTTATATCTCACGCGCCGGACTTTTGGGGCCGACGCGCGCGACGGTGCATCAGGACGGCTCGCTCCTTGCCTCGCGGCAGGGACCGACGGGCGCATGGCAGAGTGGCGGCGCCTTGACGAATCGCGCCTTTGGCGAGCAAGCCCGAGGGGCGGAGACGGCGGCGTGCCGAGCCCCGGCGCGTCTCGCCCGATCGGGCGATACTGCAGGAGGGACGCCATGAAGGCCCTGACGGTCGGCGGAGCCATGATCGACACCATCGCGATCATCGAGAGCTCGCGCATCGAGCGCATGGCGATGTCGAACGCCGACGTCTCCTATCTGCTGATGGAGGAGGGCCGCAAGACCGAGGCGCTCCAGATCTCCACCCACACGGGCGGCGGCGCCGTCAATGCCGCCGTGTCGATGGCGCGACTCGGCTTCGACGTGTCGACCCTGGTCAAGCTCGGCCAGGACAACCGCGCCGAGACGATCCTGTCGACGCTGGAGAAGCAGGGCGTGTCGACCCGCTGGGCGCAGCGCGACGAGCGCGCCCCGACCGGCGCCTCGGTGCTGATCTCCTCGCACGACCGCAACGCCGCCGTGTTCACGTTCCGCGGCGCCAACACGCTGCTCGAGGAGCGCGACCTCAACGATCTCGCCTTCGCCGTGGACGTCGTCTACATCGCGTCGCTCTCCGGCAAGTCGGCCGAGCGGTTCCCGGATCTGGTGCGACGCGCCAAGGCACACGGGGCCATGGTGGTCACCAATCCGGGCGTGCGCCAGCTCTCGGCCCGCGCCGGCCCGTTCCAGGAGGCGCTGCGCATGGTCGACATCGTGGCGCTCAACCGCTCCGAGGCGTCGACCCTGGTGCCGAGCCTGATCGCCCAGTTCGGCGAGGGCGGCCCCCGCCTGCCGCTCGGCCCCGGCGAGGAGCGGCCCGACATCGACAAGCGGCCGCTGTCGGGCGGCGGCTTCGACATGAGCGTCGTGCAGTTCTTCCGCGCCCTGATCAGCATGGGGCCGAAGCGCGTGCTGCTCACCGACGGCAAGCGCGGCGCCTATGTGGCGACGCCGGACCAGATCGTGTTCTGCCCGTCGGTCGACTGCCCGGTGGCCGGCACGGCCGGCGCGGGCGACGCCTTCACGTCGACCTACGCGGCCTACGAGGCGCTCGGCGTCGCGCCCGTCGAGGCCCTGAAGGCGGCGACCCTCAACGCCGCCTCGGTGGTCGGTCATGTCGACACCCAGGCTGGGCTGCTGCGTCGCGACGACCTCGACGGCCGCATCGCCGCGCCGGGCGCACAGTTCGCCACCCGGAGCTGGCCGCTGCACTTCGAGTCGCCCGCCGACGACCGCGGCGATCTCGCCGCGGAGTAGGATCCATTCATCGCGTCACGTCGGTCCGCGACGGCGCTCGCGCCCTCTCCCCGCGAGCCGGGAGAGGTGAAAGTCGAAGACCATGACCGAGCCCCGCCTCAACACGCCCGAATGGACCGTCTCCGAGCTGTCGGCGGCGCTCAAGCGCACCGTCGAGGACGCCTACGGCCATGTCCGGGTGCGCGGCGAGATCTCGGGCTTTCGCGGGGTCCACTCCTCGGGTCACGCCTATTTCGCCCTGAAGGACGAGTCCGCCCGCATCGACGCGGTGGTGTGGCGCAACGCCTTCGCGCGCATGCGGATCAAGCCCGAGGAGGGGCTCGAGGTGATCGCCACCGGGCGGCTCACCACCTATCCGGGCCGCTCGACCTATCAGATCGTCATCGAGACGCTGGAGCCGGCCGGCCTCGGCGCCCTGATGGCGCTGCTCGAGCAGCGCAAGCAGGCGCTCGCCGCCGAGGGGCTGTTCGACGAGGCGCGCAAGCAGCTCCTGCCGTCGCTGCCGCGCGTCATCGGCGTCGTCACGTCGCCGACCGGCGCCGTCATCCGCGACATCCTGCATCGCCTGGAGGACCGCTTCCCGCGGCCCGTGCTGGTGTGGCCGGTCCGGGTGCAGGGCGACGGTGCCGCCGAGGAGATCGCCGCCGCCATCCGGGGCTTCAACGCGCTGCCCGAGGACGGCCCGATCCCGCGGCCCGATCTGCTGATCGTCGCCCGCGGCGGCGGCTCGATCGAGGATCTGTGGGCCTTCAACGAGCAGGTCGTGGTGCGGGCGGCGGCGGAGAGTCACATCGCGCTGATCTCGGCGGTCGGCCACGAGACCGACGTGACGCTGATCGACTTCGCCTCCGACCGCCGCGCCCCGACCCCCACGGCCGCCGCCGAGATGGCCGTGCCGGTGCGCTCCGAGCTGCTGGCCCGGGTCGACGGGCTCGGCCGCCGGGTGACCACCTGCTGGCTGCGCGCCCAGGAGGGCCGCCGCGTCGCGCTGCGCTCGGCGGGCCGCGCCCTGCCGTCCGCCGACGCGCTGCTCGCCACGCCGCGCCAGCGCCTGGACGCCGCCGCCGGGCGCCTGCCGCGGGCGCTGCGCGAGGGCACCAGCCGCCATCGCACCGATTTTTCGCGCCTCGCGGTGCGGCTCGCGCCGCTGGTGCTGCGGACCCGCATCGCCCGCGAGCGCGAGCGCGTACGGGGCCTGTCGGATCGCACCGCCCGCTGCCTGAAGGTCCAGGGCGAGCGCCGTCGCGACCGTTTCTCCGCGATCTCGGGCCGGCTCGGGGCGGCGCTGCGAGCCTCGCTGGCGGCGCAGCGGCACGCGCTGGCGCGTGACCGCGAGCGGGTCGGCGTCCTGGCGAAACGCGCCGAGCGGGCCTCCAGGGGGCTGCTCGCCGAACGGCGCGCCCACCTCGGCCGCGCCGCGCAGCTGTTGCGGGCGTTGTCCTATACGGGCGTGCTGGCCCGCGGCTTCGCCTTGGTACGCGGCGCCGACGACCGGCCGCTGCGCTCCGCCGCCGCCGTGATCCCGGGCCAGCGCCTGTCGCTCGAATTCTCCGACGGCCGCATCGCCGCGCGGGCCGACGGCGGCGCGGCGGCGCCGGCCTCCGTGCCGCCGGCCGCGACCCCGGACCTCGCCGGAGAACGGTCGAAGCCCGCCAACAAGCCGGCGCGCCGAAAAACGCCGGCCGAGGGGCAGGGCTCGCTGTTCTGAGCCGGGCCGGGTCGGGGGAACCCGGGGTTCCGTCGCGGCGCGGGAGCGACTACATTGGTCGCATGCGTCGCCGGGACGCCCGGCCCCATGCCGTTCGGGAGGTCTTACGTGCTCAACCGGTTCGACTTCCGCTCGCCGCAGACGGGCGAGGCGGAGGTCCGCTATCTCGACGCCGATTTCCGCGTACTGCGGGCCGGTGCCTTCGTCCGCTGTGCCGTCACGGGCGTGCCGATCCCGCTCGAGGAGCTGAAATACTGGAGCGTCGAGCACCAGGAGGCCTATGCGGGCCCCGAGGCTGTCGCCCAGCGGCTCTATCCGGACCGCGCCAAGCCGCAGCCCTGAGTCCCGGATCCGCGATCAGATCCGCAGGCCCGTCCGCGCCGCCAGGACGGCGCGCAGGCCGGCCGTGTCGTCGATCACGAGGCCGACCGGCAGGGTGGCGCTCGCCGCCGCCAGCGCCGCGAGCGCCGGGTCGCCCTGCAGCCGCAAGAAATCCTTCTCGGTCGTCACCAGCGTCAGCCCGTCGGCTGCCGCGTCGGTGATCAGCCGGGCCGCCTCCGTCTCGGTGAAGGCGTGGTGGTCGGGGAAATGCGCGGTGCGCACCGGCGCGAGCCCGGCATTCGCCAGCGTCGCGAAGAACTTCTCCGGATCGGCGATCCCCGCATAGGCGAGGAGGCGTTTCCCCCGCAGCGCCGCGACCGCGGCGGTGTCGGGCAGCACGCGTCCCGAAAAGACCGGCAGGCCGCGCCGGCGCGCCGCGTCGATCACGGGCAGCGCGAGGTCGCTCGGCGGGCCGATCACCAGGAGCGCATGGGCGATGTCGAGCTGCGCCTCGAGGCCGAGCCGCAACGGGCCGGCTGGAAACACCAGGCCATTGCCGATGCCGCGCCGTCCGTCGAGCACGACGAGGGCCAGCGGTTTCGCGAGCGAGGGGTTCTGCAGCCCGTCGTCCATCACGATCACGCGGGCGCCGGCGGCGAGCGCCGCCTGCGCTCCGGCGACGCGGTTGCGGGCCAGGATCGTCGGCGCCGTGCGGGCGAGCAGCAGCGGCTCGTCGCCGACATCGGCGGCCGCGGCGCCGGGCGCCACGGTGAGCGGACCGGCGAGCCGGCCCTTGTAGCCGCGGGTGAGGAAGACGGGCCTCAGCCCGGCGCCCTGCAGGAGGCGGGCGATCGCGATGGCGGTCGGCGTCTTGCCGGCGCCGCCCAGCGTGAGATTGCCGACGCAGACGACCGGCACGGGCAGGGTGTGGCCGGGCCGGCGCAGCCGCGCCGCGGCGATCCGGCCGTAGACCGTGCCGAGCGGCGACGCCAGCCTCGCGGCGAGGCCGGGCGCGCGCCACCAGAAGTCCGGCTCACGCATCGTTCGGCTCACGCCTCCTCGGGCCGGCCCCGAAAGCGAATCTGCACCAGATAGGGCTCCAGCGCCGCCATGGTGCGCTCGACCGCCCCGGCCAAGGTCCGGACCGTGTGCTCGCCGGCGGCGGCGAGTCGGGCCTGCGCGCCGGGATCGCCGAGCAGGCCGGCGAGCCGGCGGGCCAGATCGGCACCGTCGGCGACCGCGACGGCGCCGTCGGCGCTGTCGAGCGCCTGGTAGAGGTCGGAAAAATTCTTCACGTGCGGGCCGTGCAGCACGCCGGCGCCGAGCTTGATCGGCTCGATCGGGTTCTGGCCGCCATGCGGGATCAGCGACCCGCCCATGAACACCACCCGGCCGAGCCGGTAGAGCAGGCCGAGCTCGCCGAGCGTGTCGGCGACGTAGATCTCGGTCGCCGCGTTGGGCAGCACGCCCTGCGACCGGCGGGCCGCCTCCAGGCCGCCGGCGCGGGCGAGCGCGGCGATCTCGGCCCCGCGCTCCGGATGGCGGGGCGCGATCACGGTGAGGAGGCGCGGGAACTCCAGCCGCAGCCGGCGATGCGCCTCGATCAGCGCCACCTCCTCGCCCGCATGGGTCGAGGCGGCGACCACCAGCGGCCGGCCGGCGAGCGCCCGCTCCAGCTCCGTGAAGCGCGCCGGATCGACCGGCAGGGCCGGGCCGTCGAGCTTGAGGTTGCCGGTGACGCCGAGGCGCGGCGCCCCGAGCGCGCCGAAGCGCTGCGCGTCCTCGGCCGAGCGCACGAGGCATAGGTCGAAGCGCGACAGCAGCGCCTCGATGGTCGCCGGCGCGCGCTGCCACTTGGCGAAGGAGCGCTCCGACAGCCGGCCGTTGATCAGGATCAGCGGGATGTTCCGGTCGCCGCAGCCGACGATCAGGTTCGGCCACAGATCCGACTCGACGAACAGGCCGAGATCGGGACGCCAGTGGTCGAGAAAGCGCGCCACATAAGCGGGCGCGTCGAGCGGCACGAACTGATGGACGGCGCCGCGCGGCAGCCGGCGCGCCGCCACCTCGGCCGACGTCACGGTGCCGGAGGTGACGAGCACGGCGATGCCCTGCGCGGCGAGGCGCTCGATCAGCGGCAGCGCCGCGATCAGCTCGCCGACGCTCGCCCCGTGCACCCAGACGAGCGGACCGCGCGGCCGCGGCTGGCCGGCCTCGCCGCGCCGCTCGGACAGCCGCTCCGGATGCTCCTTGCCGCGTTTCAGGCGACGGCCGAGCAGGTATCTCGCGAAGGGTGTGGCGGCGCGGGTGGCCAGCCGGTACGCCGTGAAGGTGAACGGCAATCGTTCGACCAAGACCGCCGTCTCCTCGTCGGTGTATCGCCGAAGCCGCGCGCCCCGGAGTCGCGCGACCGCGCGGCGGCTCAGCGGGACGTGCGCGCGAGCTGCGCGACGATGTCGCGCGCCGCTCGCTGCCGCGCCGGATCGGCGGCGACGAGCGCCTCGTGTCGCGGCACCGGACGGTTGTACCGGATGGTCTCTCCGGCGACCGTGGTGAGCGTCCCCGCGGCTTCGTGCACCAAAAGATCGGCAGCCGCAAGGTCCCAGTCGTGGCTGTCCTTGGACGCGAAGGCGACGTGGATTCGCCCGTGCGCGACGCGGGCGATTCGCAGTGCGAGCGAGTGGACCTTGGGCACCGGGACCACGCCGGAGGTCGCCGCGGCGAAGCGCTCGAGAAGGCGCGGCGGCCCGGCGACGACGGCGCCCGCGAACATCTCTGCGTCTACCGCGCCGGTCGCGGGCGCCACCCGGATCGGCACGCCGTTGCGGGTGGCGCCGCGTCCGGCGACGGCCAGGAACATCTCGTCGGTGACTGGCGCGAGGAGGGCGGCGAGCACAGGGCGGTCGTGCTCGACCAGCGCGACCGAGATGGTCCAGTCCGGCTTGCCGGCGATGAAGCCGCGGGTGCCGTCGATCGGATCGACCACCCACAGCCGCTCGCAGCCGAGCCGGGCGGGATCGTCCTCGGTCTCCTCCGACAGCCAGCCGGCGTCCGGCAGCAGCGGGCCGAGCCGCTCCTTAAGCAGGCGGTCGACCGCGAGATCGACCTCGGAGACCGGCTGGTCCTCGCCCTTGCCCTTGTACCAGCTCTTGATCGGGTCGCGGATCGCGGCCAGCGCCAGGGCGCCTGCCTCGCGCACGATCGTCTCGATCGGCGCGACCAGCGTGGCGTGGTCCGCCGTGTCAGACACCCGCAACGGTGAGGCCCTCGACCCGGATGGTGGGCGCGTTGACGCCGTAGCGGAAGGCGAGATCGTTCGCCGGCCGCATCGCGCCGAACATGTCGATCAAGTTGCCGGCGATCGTCACCTCGCTGACCGGATAGGTCACGACGCCGTTCTCGATCCAGAAGCCGGAGGCGCCGCGGCTGTAGTCGCCCGTCACCATGTTGACGCCCATGCCGATCAGGTCGGTGATGTAGAACCCGTCGGCGATGTCGGCGATCAGCGCCTCGGGCGTCTCGCGGCCCGGCTCCAGATGGACGTTGGAGGCGCTCGGGCTCGGCGTCGAGGAGACGCCGCGCTGGGCGTGGCCCGTGGTCGTCATGCCGAGCTCGCGCGCCGTGGCGCAGTCGAGGAGCCAGGTCGTGATCACGCCGTCGTCGACGATCGCGAGCGGCCGCGCCGGGACGCCCTCGGCGTCGAAGGGATGCGAGCGCAGGCCGCGCTTGCGCAGCGGGTCGTCGACGATCCGAATGCCGGGCGCGAACACGCGCTGGCCGAGCTTGTCGCGCAACAGGCTCGTCTTGCGCGCGATCGAAGCGCCGTTCACGGCGGAGACCAGATGCGAGACCAGCGAGCCGGCGACGCGCGGCGCGTAGACGACCGGCACCTTGCGGGTCGACACCTTGCGCGGATCGAGGCGCTTCACGGCGCGCTCGCCGGCGGTGCGGCCGATCTTCTCGGGATCGTCGAGGTCGCCCGCGTGCACGGTGGAGGACCAGTCGTAATCACGCTCCATCTTGGTGCCCTCGCCGGCGATCGCCGTCATCGACACCGAATGACGCGAGCCGGCATAGATGCCGGTGAAGCCCGTCGAGGTGACCAGCACCATCCCGCCGATGCCGGCCGAGGCCGAGGCGCCGCCCGACTTCGACACGCCGGCGATGGCGAGGCCGGCGCCCTCGGCCGCCTTGGCGCGCGCCTCCAAGACGGTGACGTCCGGCATGTCGCGGTCGATCAGATCGAGATCCGGGACGTCGCGCGCGAGCAGGGCCGGATCGGCGAGCCCGGCGTAAGGATCCTCGGGGGCGACGCGCGCCATCGCGACGGCCCGCTCGGCGAGCGCGTCGAAGCCGTCGCCGGCGAGATCGTTGGTCGACACCACGGCCTGGCGGCGCCCGACCAGCACGCGCAGGCCGAGATCGTCGCCCTCCGAGCGGGTCGATTCCTCGACGCTGCCGTCGCGCACCTCGACCGAGAGCGAGACGCCGCGGGTGGCGATCGCGTCGGCCGCGTCGGCGCCGGCACGGCGGGCCGCGGCGACGAGACGCTCGGCGAGCGTGACGAGCGCGGACTGATCGAACAGGGAGGACATGCGGCTGCTTGCGCTTTCGGTGCGGGGAGGGAACGGCGGCGCGGTGAAATCTCGCTCCACGACATGGGGCGCGCGGCGGTCGCGATCAAGCCGAAATTCGTCGCGCCCCGGCGGCGGGCCGGCGCCGCGCTTTGGCGGGCGCCCGCGAAAGACTTTTAGACGTTTCCGAAAAAGCAACGCTACGGGGCAACGCTCCGTTGATCATGTGGTTCGAAGCATTGCGGAAACCCCTGATTAACCGAGGGTTTTAAGACAAGACCAAACCATCGGCGCTAGTCTCCCAGGAAAGATCGGGCCGACAGAGTCCGAACAGGGATGCTGTAACAAGCGAGGCGTCGAATGAGTGCCGGTGGGGTCGCTCCCTCCGGGTCGAGCCGGCATGTCCGGCTCGACCCCTTCGCTCTTCCGGTCCGGTTCCGGACCGCCGACCAGGCGTCCGACTCCAAGGAGCGGATCGTCGAGCTCGACCACGACACGCTGGTCCTGCGCCGTGCGGTCGCCGGAATTCCGATGAAGGTGTCCGTGCCGGTGGCGAGCTTTCTCGGCGTCGCGTTGCGCGTCGCGCCGCCCGACGAGACCAGCGACGGCTCCGTCGCCGTGGTGCTCGAGCACGACGATCCCGCCCTCACGGTGCCGCTGTTCGTCGCCGACGATGGCACCGACGCGGTCGCCGAATGGCAGCTCTGGGCCAATCGGCTCGGCCTGCCGCTCCTGGTCGCCGAGACCGACGGCACGCTGCGCGAGCCGTTCGCCCGCCTGGGCGGCGTGCGGCTGGCGAAGACGCAGCCGCGCCGCCGCCGTGCCTCGCCGCTCAAGCGCCGCCGCGCCTCGATCCTGATGCGCCGCAAGCCCGGCCGCCTGCCGGTCGCGCCCCGCATCCACAAGGACGAGAAAGAGATCATCGCGCGGAGCTGATTTTTTCCGATGCCGCCATTTAACCTCTCCCCGCTGTGCGGGGAGAGGGAAGAGTCGCTCCGCGCGCGAACCTCACAGCAGCGCGTCGAGCACCATGCCGGCGAACAGCAGCAGGCCGGCGTCGCGGTTGGAGCGGAACTGCATCAGGCAGCGATCGGTGTCGTCGATGTCGAGCGTCGTGATCTGCCAGCCGAGATGGATCGCGAAGGCGCCCAGCCCCACGACGAACCAGTAGCCGCCGCCCGCAGCGTATCCGGCGAGCCCGATCAGCACCACGGCGGTGCCGTAGAACAGCATCAGCATCCGCCTGGTGTCGGCGCCGAACAGCAGTGCCGTCGACTTGATGCCGGCGAACAGGTCGTCGGCGCGGTCCTGGTGGGCGTAGATGGTGTCGTAGCCGATCACCCAGGCGATCGCGCCGAGATAGAGCAGGATCGGGGCGAGATCGAGCTGCCCGAAGGCGGCGGCCCAGCCCATCAGGGCGCCCCACGAGAAGGCGAGGCCGAGGACGATCTGGGGCCAGTAGGTGACGCGCTTCATGAACGGGTAGAGCGCGACGATGCCGAGCGAGGCGATGCCGGTCGCGATGGCGAAGCCGTTGAGCTGGATCAGCACCAGGAAGCCGACCAGCGACTGCAGGATCGCATAGGCGAGCGCCTGCGACAGCGTCACGGCGCCCGACGCGATCGGCCGCAGCCGGGTGCGTTCCACCTTCTTGTCGATGTCGTGATCGGCGATGTCGTTCCAGGTGCAGCCGGCGCCGCGCATCACGAAGGCGCCGACGAAGAACAGGATCAGGTGCCAGAGGTTCGGCAGCGACCAGCCGGCCGCGACGGCGGCGAGCGCCGCCGACCACCAGCACGGGATCAGCAGGAGCCAGGCGCCGATCGGGCGGTCGAAGCGGGAGAGACGGAGATAGGGCTTGACGGCGGACGGGGCGTTCCGGTCGACCCAGTTGCCGACCGAATCCGCGATCCGCCCCTGCAGCGTGCTCATCGCGCGATCGAGCTTCCGGTGAGGGTGTTGAACGTGCCGGTCGGCTTGCTGCCGCCGGCGGCGCTGTTGCCGGGAACCCGCGCGGTGCCGAGCGCCTCGCTCAGGCTCGGCGGGCCGGCCGCCGGGCCCGCGCCCCCCATCGGGCCGGCCGCGCAGGCCTGCTTGGCGGTCTTGCCGATGTTGACGCTGCCGGTCTTGAGCTGCTGGACGATGTTGGGTGGGATGCCGCAGGTCGGCGCCTTGGCGGCGGCGA
>NZ_JBEOMB010000084.1:0-12087 GCF_046000175.1 Rhodoplanes sp. SY1 | reverse complement strand
GCTGCGCGGCGAGCCACCCTCTCCCCGTGCACGGGGAGAGGGAACGGGGGCCCGCCCGCCGATGCCCGTGCGGCGAATGATCCCCCGGTGCCACCCATGACCCTCTCCCTCGGCCGCTTCACGTGGCTCGGGCTCCTCGCCGCGGCGCTCGTGGTGGGGCTCGACCAGGCGTCGAAGCTGTGGCTGCTCTACGTCTTCGCGCTGCCCGACAAGGTGCCCCTGCACGTCCTGCCGGGGCTCGATCTCGTCGTCGTGTGGAACACCGGCATCAGCTACGGCCTGTTCCCGCAGACCGGGCCGTTCGGCCAATGGGCGCTGCTCGGCCTCAAGGTGATCGCCGTGCTGCTGCTCGGGATCTGGCTCACCCGGGTGGACCGCCGCGCGGGCGCGCTGGCGCTCGGGCTGATCATCGGCGGGGCGATCGGCAACGCCATCGACCGGGCGACGTTCGGGGCCGTGTTCGATTTCGTTCTGCTGTACGTCGCTACCGCGACGTGGCGGTTCAACTGGTACGTCTTCAACATCGCCGACGTGGCGATCGTCGCCGGGGTGGTTCTGCTCCTGTGGGAGACCCTGGTCGCCCCCGACGCCGCAAAAGCGCCCTGATCCGCGATATACAAGGGCGATCGGGGGACGTGTCGGCTTCCGTGCCGCTCGTCCATGCACGGGGAAACCACATGCGAGCATTCTCGACGCGCGCTCCGTTGCGCGCTCCTACGATGCGCGCTCCCATGATGCGCGCATCATCTCGGCGCGCCTCTCTGCTGCGCGCCTCCACCTGCGTTGCCATGGTCGGCGCTCTCGCGTTCGGACTGGTGCTCGGCAGCGGCCCGGCCCGCGCCGAGGACGACGACGAACTGCCCGACGTCAAGGTGATGCGCAGCATCATGCGCGGCCTCGGGCTCAAGCGCCCCGGCGAGGAGGCCAACATCGAGTATCGCGAGCGTTCGCCCCTGGTGATCCCGCCGGGCCGCGACCTGCCGCCGCCCGAGGCCGCGGCGCTCGCCGAGCGCAACCCGGCCTGGCCCGACGATCCGGACGTCAAGGCGCGCCGCGACGCCAAGAAGAACGCCCGCAAGTCGATCAATGTCGAGGAAGAGTCGCGCTCGCTGATGCCGGCCGAGCTGAACCGCAAGGGGGCGCCCCGCACCGCCTCGGCCGGTGGCTCGATCCTGTCGGGCGAGGAGGCGATCAACCAGAAGTCGCCGAAAGAACTCGGCTACGGCGGCGGCCTCTTCAATTGGCGCAACCTCGTCGGCGCCGAGCCGAAGGAGGAGGTCGGCACCTTCGAGAAGGAGCCGTCGCGCAGCGACCTCACCCAGCCGCCGCCCGGCTACTTGACGCCGTCGCCGAACCAGCCCTACGGGGTCGGCAAGACGATCGAACGCCCGACCAAGGCGAAGAGCTACGACCAGGCGGCCGGCAGCGCCGAGCAGCGCTGAGCGTCACGCGTCACCCCGATCGAATCGACGCGCACGGCCCGCCGCCGTGCGCGTCGTCGTTTTCGGCGGCCGCCGTGGGCCGCTGCACCGCCGGTGCGGCATGTCCGACCGTTCCGCGGGCTCCCGCGCCGCGCCCCGAATTCCGCCAAGAACCTGACCGATTTGTCATTTGAGCCGCCGGACCGTTTCCGGGACAATGCCCGCCGTCTTCCCAGAGAGGCCCGCCGCATGATCCGATCTGCCCCGACGTCGCTCGCCCTCGCCGTGGCGATCGCGCTCCTGTCGACCACGGCCTCGGGGTGGGCCGAGAGCAGGCCCGCGGCCGCGGCCGGGACGACGACGGCGCAGGCGGCGCCTGCGCAGACCGTGCCGGCCCCGCTGCCGCGCCCCGCCACGGCGCCGGCGGCGTCGCAGCCCGTGCAGGCCGCCAAGGTCACCGACTTCAAGCTCGCCAACGGCCTCGAGGTCGTGGTGGTGCCGGACCGCCGCACCCCCGTCGTCACCCACATGATCTATTACAAGGTCGGCTCGGCCGACGAGGCGCCGGGCAAGTCCGGCATCGCGCATTTCCTCGAGCACCTGATGTTCAAGGGCACCGAGAAGAACCCGAGCGGGCGCTTCTCCAAGATGCTCGCCACCATCGGGGGCCAGGAGAACGCCTTCACGACCACCGATTACACGGGCTACTTCCAGCGCGTGCCGAAGGAGCATCTCGGCGAGGTGATGGCCTTCGAGGCCGACCGCATGACCGGGCTCGTGCTCACCGACGCCAACGTGCTGCCCGAGCGCGACGTGGTGCTGGAAGAGTACAACATGCGGGTCGCCAATAGCCCCGACGCCCGCATCGGCGAGCAGGTCGCGGCGAGCCTCTATCTGAACCACCCCTACGGCCGGCCGGTGATCGGCTGGCGCGCCGAGATCGAGCAGCTCAACCGCGAGGACGCGCTCGCCTTCTACAAGCAGTTTTACGGGCCGAACAACGCCGTCGTCGTGATCGCCGGCGACGTCGAGCCCGAGGCCGTGCGGGCGCTGGCCGAGAAGACCTACGGCGTGATCCCGCCGAGGACCGACATCGGCCCGCGCAAGCGGCCGCAGGAGCCGCCGCCCGTCGCCGTGCGCCAGGTGACGCTCGACGATCCGCGCGTCGCCCAGCCCAGCCTGAACCGCAGCTATCTGGTGCCGTCCTACACCACGGCGAAGCGCGGCGAGGCCGAGGCGATCGACGTGCTCGCCCAGATCCTCGGCAGCGGCCAGAACAGCCGGCTCTACCGCCGGCTCGTCGCCGAGGGCCGCCTCGCCACCACGGCGGGCGCCTGGTACCAGGGCTCGGCCGTCGACGCGACGCGGCTCGGCGTGTACGCCCGCCCGACCCCGGACCACACGCTCGCCGACGTCGAGAAGGCGATCGACGCCGTGATCGCCGAGACGATCGCCGACGGCGTCACGGCCGACGAGCTGGAGCGCGCCAAGACCCGGATGATCGCCGACGCCGTCTACGCGCAGGACAACCAGTCCAGCATGGCGCGCTGGTACGGCACCGCGCTCTCCACCGGTTCCTCGGTCGCCGACGTGCTGTCGTGGCCGGACCGCATCCGCGCCGTCACGGCCGACCAGGTGCGCGAGGCCGCCAAGACCTGGCTCGACAAGCGCCGCTCGGCGACCGGCTATCTGGTCAAGTCGCTGCCGGCCTCCGAGGAGAAGCGCTCGTGATCACGTCCCTCCGCCGTCTCGCGGCCGCGTTCTTCGCCGTCGCCACGATCGCGCTCGTCTCTCTGGCTTCGGTTCCGGCCGCGAGCGCCACCACGATCGAGCGGGTGAAGACTCCGAAAGGCATCGAGATCTGGCTGGTGCGCGAGCCCTCGCTGCCGATGATCGCCATGGAGTTCGCCTTCCGGGGCGGCAGCGCCCAGGATCCGGCCGACCGCGACGGGCTCGCCAACATGGCGGCCTCGCTGCTCGACGAGGGGGCCGGCGACCTCGACGCCCGCGCCTTCCAGCAGCGGCTCGAATCGAAGGCGATCGAGTTCTCGATGTCGGCCTATCGCGACTCGCTGATGGGCTCGCTGCGCACCCTGTCGGAGAACCGCGACGAGGCCTTCGGTCTCCTGAAGCTGGCACTGACCGCGCCGCGCTTCGATCCCGAGGCGGTCGAACGCATCCGCACCAGCATCGTCGCGGCGCTGCGCCGCGACGCCGTCACGCCGAGCGACCTCGCCGGCCGTAAGTTCTGGGAGACGGCGTTCGCCGGGCACCCCTATGGCCGCGTCACCCGTGGCAGCGTGGAGAGCGTGCAGGCCATCACGGTGCCGGACCTGAAGGCCTATGTCGGCCGCGTGCTCGCGCGCGACAACCTGCTCGTCGGCATCGTCGGCGACATCGACGCGGCGACCGCCTCGCGCCTCGTCGACGAGGCGTTCGGGGCGCTGCCCGAGAAGGCGCAGCTCGGCGCCGTGCCGCAGGCGATGCCGAAGGATCTCGGCCGCCGCGTCCAGGTCGACGTCGACGTGCCGCAATCGACCCTGCTGCTCGCCGGCGCCGGCATCGCCCGCAAGGATCCGGACTTCATCCCGGCCTATGTGGTCAATCACATCCTCGGCGGCGGCTCGTTCTCGTCGCGGCTGTATCGCGAGGTGCGCGAGACACGCGGCCTCGCCTACGGGGTCTCCTCGTCGCTGGTGCCGCTGAAGAGCACGGCGCTGTTCTTCGTCTCCACCGCGACGCGGGCCGACCGGGTGAAGGAATCGATGGACGTGATCGAGGCGGAGATCCGCCGCATGGCGGAGGAGGGGCCGACGGCCGAGGAGCTCGCCCAGGCGAAGTCGTTCCTGAAGGGCTCCTACGCGCTCTCCTTCGACACCTCGGCCAAGATCGCCAACCAGCTCGTGCTGATCCAGCTCGAGGAGCTCGGCATCGACTACATCGACCGCCGCAACGGCCTGATCGAGGCGGTGACGCTCGACGACGCCAAGCGCGTGGCGAAGCGCTTCCTGTCCGGCAAGCTGCTCGCCACGGTCGCCGGCCGCCCCGAGGCCGCCACTGCCGCCGCCCCGGCCGCCGCCCAGCCCGCCCCGGCCGTGAAGGCGCAGTAGGCGCCGCGGGCGTCCCTTCACCTCTCCCCGCGTGCGGGGAGAGGTCGGACTTGGCGCCGCAGGCGCAGAGTCCGGGTGAGGGGGCGCAGCCGCGGGTCGCGACGGCTCTGCATCGCGGAGGTCCCCCCTCATCCCGACCTTCTCCCCGCGCGCGGGGAGAAGGAGCGCCGGCGCCGCGGAGTGGGAGCGGCACCCCGCTCTTGACCGCGGCCGCGGTCTCGCCTTCAACGGCAGCATGATCCGGGTCACCGACCATATCGAGATCGACGAGGCGGAGCTCGAGGAGAGCTTCGTGCGCGCCGGCGGGCCGGGCGGGCAGAACGTCAACAAGGTCGCCACCGCCGTGCAGCTGCGCTTCGACGCGCGCGGCTCGCGCTCGCTGCCGAACGACGTGGCGATCCGGCTGATGCGCATCGCCGGCGCCCGCCTCACCACCGAGGGCGTCGTGGTGATCACGGCACAGCGCTTCCGCACCCAGGAGCGCAACCGCGCCGACGCACGCGAGCGCCTGTTCGAGATGATCCGCGAGGCCGCCGTGCGGCCGACCCCGCGGGTGAAGACGAGGCCCACGCTCGCCTCCAAGAAGCGCCGCGTGGAGGCGAAAAAACGCCGCTCCACCGTGAAGAGCCTGCGCCAGGGCCGGCCGGAGGAGTAAGGCGCGAATCCTGCTATATGTCGTTCGCGTCACCGGTCATTCCGGGGCGCCGCGCAGCGGCGAACCCGGAATCCAGCCGAGACGTGAAGCGGATGTCGCTGGATTCCGGGTTCGCGGACCTGCGGTCCGCGCCCCGGAATGACGGAAACCTGATCCCGAGTCGCACCATGCCGGTCCGCCAGCTCACCGAGGCTGTCATCAACCGCATCGCCGCCGGCGAGGTGGTCGAGCGGCCGGCGAGCGTCGTCAAGGAGCTGGTCGAGAACGCGCTCGACGCCGGGGCGCGCCGCATCGACGTGATCACCGAGGGCGGCGGGCGACGGCGCATCACCGTCACGGACGACGGTTCCGGCATGACGCGGCCCGACCTCGTGCTCGCGGTCGAGCGCCACGCGACCTCCAAGCTGGACGACGAGGATCTGCTCGACATCCGCACCCTCGGTTTCCGCGGCGAGGCGCTGCCGTCGATCGGCGCGGTGGCGAAGCTCCTGATCACGACCCGCCACGCCGACGAGCCGCACGCCTGGGCGCTCGCGCTCGAGGGCGGCCGCAAGGGCGAGCCGAAGCCGGCCGCGCTGGCGCAGGGCACTCGCATCGACGTGCGCGACCTCTTCTACGCGACGCCGGCGCGGCTGAAGTTCCTGAAGGCCGAGCGCAGCGAGACCGAGGCGATTCGCGACGTGATGCGCCGTCTCGCGATGACGCGGCCCGACGTGTCCTTCACGTTCGCGGGCGAGGAGCGCGCGCCCGTCACGTTCCCGGCCGCCGATCCGACGCTGCTCGGCTCTGATCACGTCGGTGGCACGGTGTCGAACGGCCGGCTGCGCCGGCTCGCCGACGTGCTCGGCGCCGAGTTCTCGCAGAACGCCGTGCCGGTGCGGGGCGGCCGCGACGGGCTGTTCGTCGAAGGGTTCGCGGCGCTGCCGACCTTCAACAAGGCGAACTCGCTGTCGCAGTATCTGTTCGTCAACGGCCGGCCGGTGCGCGACAAGCTGCTGTTCGGCGCGGTGCGGGCCGCCTATGCGGACCATCTCGCGCGCGATCGCCATCCGGTGGTCGCGCTGTTCGTCGAGGTCGATCCGCGCGAGGTCGACGTCAACGTCCATCCGGCCAAGGCCGAGGTGCGGTTCCGCGACGCCGGCTTGGTGCGCGCCACCCTCGTGCGGTCCCTGATGGATGCGCTGAATGCCGGCGCCGGCCGCGCGGCGACCACGGGCGGCGGCGCGACGCTCGCGGCATTGCGGCCGCAAGGCGCACCGTTCGGCGCGTCGTCGTTCAGTGCGTCGCGGCCGACGACGGTGCGGCCGCTGTCGGAGGTCGGATCGGGCGGCTGGACGGTGCCGCGTGCGTTCGGCTGGGACTGGCGCGGCTCGCCGGCCCGACCGCCGGACGCGGGCGATCGGACCGAAGCTGATCACGACGCATACGATCAGCCGCTGCCACCCGGCTTCACCGAGCTGCCGCAGGCGACGTTCGACGTCGGCCCGCCCTCGGCGGACGCGCGGGCGAGTGCGTTCCAGCCGCGCGACGCCGCTTTGGACGGCGACGCCGACGACCGCCCGCTCGGCGCCGCGCGGGCGCAGCTCCATGAGAACTACATCGTCGCCCAGACCCGCGACGGCATCGTCATCGTCGACCAGCACGCCGCCCACGAGCGCATCGTCTACGAGCGCATGAAGGCGGCGCTCGCGGCGGGCGGCATCGCCCGTCAGCTCCTCCTGATCCCCGAGGTGGTCGAGCTCGACGAGGCGGACGTCGATCGTCTTGTCGCTCGCGCCGACGAGCTTTCCGGCTTCGGCCTGGTGCTGGAGGCGTTCGGTCCCGGCGCCGTCGCGGTGCGCGAGACGCCGGGCCTGCTCGGCCGGCTCGACGTCGGCGCGCTGGTGCGCGATCTCGCCGAGCATCTCGCCGAGTGGGACACGACGCTGCCGCTGGAGCGCCGCCTCCTGCACGTCGCCGCGACGATCGCGTGCCACGGCTCGGTGCGGGCCGGGCGCCGGCTCAAGCCGGAGGAGATGAACGCGCTGCTGCGCGAGATGGAAGAGACTCCGAACGCCGGCCAGTGCAACCACGGCCGCCCCACCTATGTCGAGCTGAAGCTTTCAGACATCGAGCGCCTGTTCGGGCGGAAGTGACGGATGCCAAGTGGCACCCCCTCACGCCTCATGGTGAGGAGCGGCTGAAAGCCGCGTCTCGAACCATGTGGTCGCGGCGCTCTCCGGGGCCGTCCTCGCCCTTCGAGACGCCCGCTGCGCGGGCTCCTCAGGGTGAGGACGGAGGTGGACGCAGCGCTCCCCTCCTCACCCCGCCACCTCGCCATACACGGCCCTGATCTGATCACGAAGCCAGGCGTGCGCCTTGTCGCGATCGTGGCGGGCGTGCCAGACCATGCGGATCGCGAGGCGCCCGACGTCGAGCGGCACCGGTCGCGTGGCGAGGCCGAAGCGGCGCCGGAACACATCGGCGGCGAGCTGGGTGAACACGCCGATCATGTCCGAGCCGGCGAGGAGTTGCGGCACCGCGGTGAAGTTCGACACCGTGACGAGCGCCCGCCGGGCGTGCCCGTGCGTCGTGAGCAGATCGTCGAAGATTGCGGTGCGGGCGCCTGTCGCGCTCACCACGACATGCGGATAAGCGAGCACGCCGTCGATGTCGAGCCGCGCCTTGCGGCGGATCAGCGGGTGATCGGGGCGCAGCACGCAGTGCAGCGTCTCGTCGATCAGATGCTCGTGGCGAAGATGCTTGGGCGTGACGTCGATCGAGCCGATGGCGAGATCGGTGCGATCCTGCTCCAGGAGATCGAGCGCGTGCTGGCGATCGGCCGTCATCACGTGGAGGGCGGCCTGCGGCGCGAAGCGTTGCAACCGTTCGACCAGTGCCGGCACCACGGCGAGGCTCTGGCGGTCGGGCGTGCTGATGCGGAACACGTCGGTCGCGGCCGCCGGATCGAAGACGCCTTCGGACAGGATCGCATCGACCAGCGCCATCGCCTCGCGCAGCGGTGCGCGCAGGGCTTTCGCCCGCGGCGTGGGGACGAGGCCGTCGGGGCCGCGCGCCAGGAGCTCGTCGCCGAGCGCGGCGCGCAGGCGAGCGAGCGCGTTGGAGACGGCCGGTTGCGAGCGCGCCAGCGCGTCGCCGGCCCGCGTCACGCTGCGCTCGGCGAGCAGCACGTCGAGAACCCGCAGCAGGTTGAGGTCGAAATCGGCGCGCGGCACGGTGGCTTCCGTATTCATCCGGTGAATGCTATCGATTGATAGGATCGATTTCACAAATACACAAGCCGCCCCTACAGTCGCGCTCCCTCCGCCGCGCGCCGGCCCTGCCGCGCCCTCTCCCGGGAGCTCCGCATGACGTCGCCGTCTCCGTTCGCCACGTCCCGATCCGCCCCGACCCGCCGCGGCGTGCTCGGCTCGGCTGCGGTCGTCGCAGCCGCCGCCGCGACCGGGTTGTCGCCGGCCGACGCCGCCGCCCCGCCGGCCGCGGTCCAGGCGCCCGGTTTCTATCGCTACACTCTCGGCAGCGTGCAGGTGACGGTGCTCAACGACGGCGTCAGCCGCATGCCGATCGGCGACGGCTTCGTGCTCAACGCGAGCAAGGCCGACGTGCAGGCGGCGCTCGCGGCGGCCTTCATGAATCCGGACGTCTATGCCGGCCCCTACAACCCGATCCTGATCAACACGGGCGCGAAGCTGGTGCTGGTCGACACCGGCACGGGCGAGGCGGCGTTCAAGGCGAGCAACGGCCTCAACGGCCGCCTGATGCAGACGCTGGCGGCCGCCGGCATCGCGCCGGAGCAGATCGACGCCGTGGTGCTGACGCATTATCACGGCGACCACATCAACGGGCTCGTGCGCGCCGACGGGACGGTGGCGTTCCCCAATGCCGAGGTGCTGGCGCCGGCCCGCGAGCACGCCTTCTGGACCGACGAGGGCGAGATCGGGCGCGCCAGGAATCCGCGGGTTCCGGACGGCGCCCGCAACGTCCGCCGGGTGCTCGCGGGTGGCATCGCCGAGCGGCTGCGCACCTACGAGTGGGACAAGGAGGTGCTGCCCGGCCTCGTCGCGGTCGGCACCCCGGGGCACACGCCGGGCCACACGTCGCTGGTGCTCGCCTCCGGCGGCAAGCAGGTTTATATACAGGGCGACGTCACCCACGCGCCGTTCCTGTTCGCCCGCAATCCCGGCTGGCATTTCATGCTGGACGTCGACCCTGTCGCGGCGGAGGCGACACGGCGCAAGGTCTACGAGATGCTGGTCGCCGAACGCATGCCGGTGCAGGGTTTCCACTATCCATTCCCGGCGCTGGCGCATGTCGAGCGCAGCGGCACCGGCTACCGCGAGGTGCTCGTCCCGTGGAGCGCGGCCCTCTGATCCTTCGAACGACACCATCGCAACGGAGCTTCGCATGAGACGATCCCTCTCCTCGGCCGTGCTGGCGATCGCCGGGCTGGCGCTCGCCGTCGTCGGCGGGCCGGCGGCCGCCCAGGACGCCGCTGCCTGGCCGACCCGGCCCGTCACCCTGATCGTGCCGTTCCTGGCCGGCGGGCCGATCGACGTGATCGCCCGCGTGCAGGCCCAGAAGCTCGGCGAGATCCTCGGCCAGACCGTGGTGGTCGAGAATGTCGGCGGCGGCGGCGGGGCGCTCGGCGCCCAGCGCATCGCCCGTGGCGCCCCGGACGGCTACCTGTTCGTCATGGGCAATGTCGGCACCCACGCCTATCACCCGAGCCTGTATGCCAAGCCGCTCTACGATCCGGTCACCGACTTCCAGCCGGTCGGGCTGACGACAGAATCGCCGCGCCTGCTGGTCGTCCGGCCCACCCTGCCGGCCGACGACCTCAAGGGCTTCGTCGCCTTCGCCAAGGCGAACCACGCGACCATGAGCTTCGGTTCCGGCGGGCTCGGCTCGGCGACCCATATCCCGTGCCTGTTGGTCAACCAGGCGATGGGCGTGACGGTGACGCACGTGCCCTATCGCGGCGCCGCGCCCGCCATGCAGGACGTGATCGGCGGCCGCACCGACTACATGTGCGACTCGATCCAGACCGCGGTGCCGCAGGTGACGCAGAAGAACGTCAAGGCGCTCGCCGTGCTGTCGGGCACCCGCTCGCCGCTGCTGCCCGAGGTGCCGACCGCCACCGAGGCGGGGCTGCCGGGCGTCGAGGCCGACGCCTGGAACGCCATCTTCCTGCCCAAGGGCACGCCCGAGCCGATCGTCAAGAAGCTGGTCGCCGCCGTGAACCAGACGCTCGACGATCCGACCGTGAAGAAGCGTCTCGACGATCTCGGCCTGTCGATCGTCCCGCCCGAACGCCGCGGACCGGACTATCTCGCCAAGTACGTGAAGTCCGAGATCGACCGCTGGGCTCCCGCCATCAAGGCGGCCGGCCTGAAGGTGGAGTAGGGCGCCGCCGACGTTCCGGGCGGTCCTGACGACCGCCCGGAGACGCGCCGCTCGCTCCGGCGAAGGCCTCGTGTCCCGGGCGCGGCGCAACGCGCCGCGAACCGGGACCCAGGGGTGATCGGACGATCGGACGATATGCCAGCCGTGCTCGCCGGTCGTGAGGCCCCTGGGCCCCGGCTCTGCGGCGCATCAGGCCTGCGGCCTGCCGCGCCTTGTCCGGGGCACGAGACCGAGCGCCAGGATGGGCGTCTCACCCATCGTCGTGCGCCACGCTGACATGCCGCTTCACCCCGCCCTGAGAAACGTCACGGCGGTGTCGTCGTAGACGCGGCGCTCGAGCTCCGCGAAGCCGTCGAGCGCCGGCAGGGGGGCGTCGGCCGCCTCCTCGGCGACGATCAGCGCGCCCGGCTGAAGCCAGCCGCCCTCCCGCGCCGCGGTCAAGGCCGGGACGGCGAGGCCGCGGCCGTAGGGCGGATCGAGGAAGACGAGCGAAAAGGGCGGCATCGGGTGGGCGATGCCGAGCTTGGTGGCGTCCCGGCGATAGATCTTGGTGACGCCGCCGAGCCCGAGGTTCTCGACGTTCTGGCGGATCAGGGCGCGCGCTTCGGCGCCGTCGTCGACGAGCAGCGTGAAGGCGGCACCCCGCGAGCTCGCCTCGAGCCCGAGCGCGCCGGTGCCGGCGAACAGGTCGAGCACCCGGGCGTCCGCGACCGGGTCGCCGTAGGCGTGCATCAGGATGTTGAAGAGCGACTCGCGCAGGCGGTCGGCGGTCGGCCGGATCGCGGCCGAGCGCGGACCTGCGAGCACGCGCCCGCGCAGCCGGCCGCCGACGATGCGCATCAGCCGCCCCGCGGACCTGACGGGCGAGAGCCCCCCGGCCGCCCGCCACCGCGGCCACCCGGCTTGCCGCCGGAGGGCTTTCCGCCCCCGGGCCGGCCGCCGGAGGGCCGTCCGCCCGGCTTGCCGCCCGACTTGAAGCCACCCGGCGTGCCTCCGCCCGCCTTGAAGCCGCCGCCCTTGAAGCCGCCCGGCTTGCGGTCGCCGAGCGGCTTGCCGCCGCCTTCGCCCCGCGGCCGGAACGGCCGATCACCGGCCGGCTTCTCGCGAAACGGCTTGCCGCCCTCGGACCGCGCCCGGAACGGTCGGTCGCCCGTGCTGCGCTCGCGGAACGGCCGATCCCCCTCGGCGCGCTTGGGCCGGAACGGCCGGTCGCCTTCGGTGCGTTCACGGAAGGGCCGATCCCCCTCGCTGCGCCTGCGGAACGGCTTGTCGCCGGCGGGACGCTCGCGGAAGGGGCGATCGCCCTCGGCGCGCTTCGGTCGGAACGGGCGATCGCCCTCGTCTCGTGCCCGGAACGGCTTGTCGCCGGCGGGGCGCTCGCGGAACGGGCGGTCGCCGTCCGCCCGCTTGGCTCGGAACGGCCGATCGCCACCTTCGGCGCGAGCCCGGAACGGGCGGTCCCCTTCGGTGCGCGAACGGAACGGCCGATCGCCTTCGG
>NZ_JBEOMB010000083.1:0-17290 GCF_046000175.1 Rhodoplanes sp. SY1 | reverse complement strand
AGAACGGCGTGACGAGCGCTATCCGGCCGGTCGAGGCGGCCCCGCTTCGGGATGCGCCGTCTCCTCCGCCCGGAAGGCGGCGACGTAGAGGGCCGGCAGGAAGATCAGGGTCAGCACGGTGGCGACCAGGAGGCCGCCCATGATGGCGTAGGCCATCGGGCCCCAGAAGATCGTCGCCGCGATCGGAATCATGCCGAGCACGGTCGAGATGGCGGTGAGCACGATCGGCCGCAGGCGCGACAGCGAGGCGGCGATCACGGCGTCCCAGATCGACTTGCCCTCGCCGCGCTCGGTCTCGATCTGGTCGATCAGGATCACGGCGTTGCGGGCGATCATGCCCATCAGGGCGAGGATGCCCAGGATGGCGACGAAGCCGAGCGGCTTCCCGGCCACGAGGAGCGCCGCGACGATGCCGATCAGGCCCAACGGAACCACACTCAGCACCAGGGCGAGGCGCGAAAAGCTCTGGAGCTGAATCATCAGGATGGTGACGGTGACGAACAGCATGGCCGGCACCACGGCGAACACCGAGGCCTGCGATCTGGCGCTCTCCTCGACAGTGCCGCCGGTGGCGATGCGGTAGCCGCTCGGCAGCCCGCCCTGCACCCGGCCGACCGTCGCGGCGAGGCCCGCCACCACGGCCTCGGGCGACACGCCGGCGGCCACGTCGGCCTGCACGGTCAGCGTGGGCAGTCCGTCGCGCCGCCAGATCAGCGGATACTCCTGCGCCTCCTCCAGCACGGCGAGCTGGCCGATCGGCACGGTGCGGCCGTTCGGCAACGCGACCTGCAGGTTGCGCAGCGTGTCGAGGGAGACGCGCTGCTCGTCGGTCGCCCGCACCACCACGTCGACCAGATGGATGCCGTCGCGCATCTGCGTCACGACGTTGCCCGACACGATGCTCGCCAGCACGCCGGCGATCTGCTCGGAGCCGAGCCCGAGCAGGCGCGCCTGATCCTGGTCCACGCGCATGCGCACCTCGCGGGCCGGCTCCATCCAGTCGAAATTGATCTGGCGCACCCGCGGGTCGGCCGCGATCGTGGTGGCGAGCCGCATGGCGGCGTCGCGCACCGCGCCGAGATCCGGACCGCTGACGCGGTACTGCACGGGCCAGCCGACCGGAGGCCCGAGCTCCAGCGGCACGATGCGCGACACGGCGCTCGGGAACTCTTCCGCGAGCACCTTCGAGAGCCGCTCGCGAAGGCGTTCGCGCCCCGGCACGTCCTTGGCGACGACGACGAGCTGGCTGAAGAAGTCGTTGCGGAGCTGCACGTCGAGGGGCAGGTAGAAGCGGATCACGCCGCGGCCCACATAGGTGCTCCAATGCGCGACGTCGGGATCGGCGGCCAGGATCGCGTCGAGCCGGGCGGACGCGTCGGCGCTCGCATGGATCGAGGCGTTCTGCGGCAGGCGGAGGTCCACCAGCAGCTCGGGGCGATCGGAGGAGGGGAAGAACTGCCGCGGAATCAGCGGCAGCGCCGCGATCGACGCGGCGAAGCAGGCGAGCGTCACGCCGATGGTGGTCCAGCGATGCCGCATGGCGCCGACCAGCCCGGCGCGGAAGATGCGGACGAGGCGGCCGGGCTCCGTCGCGGCCTTCGGGGTCGGCAGCAGCGCGACGCCGACCAGCGGCGTGAACAGGACCGCGACCACCCACGAGGCGATCAGCGCGACGCTGACGACCGCGAAGATCGAGAACGTGTACTCGCCGGCCGAGCTCCTGGCGAAGCCGATCGGAATGAACCCGGCGAGCGTCACGAACGAGCCGGTCAGCATCGGCATCGCCAGCGTCCTGTAGGCGAAGGCGGCCGACTCCGCCTTGGTCGCACCCTCGGCGAGCTTCATGGACATCGCGTCGATGGTCGACATGGCGTCGTCGACCAGCAGCGTCAGCGCGATGATCAGGGCTCCGAGCGAGATGCGCTGGAGATCGACCGAGATCAGCTCCATCACCGGAAACACCAGCGCCAGCGTCAGCGGGATCGACAGCGCGACGACGGCGCCGGCCCGGACGCCGAGGCTGACGATACTCACCGCCATGATGATCACGATCGCCTGCCAGAGCGATTCCATGAACTCGCCGATGGCGGTGTCGACCACGGCGGACTGGTCGGCGACCAGCACGGGCTCGATGCCGATCGGCAGGTCCGTGGTGATCTCGGCCATCAGCCGCTTCACGTCGCGGCCGAGGGCCAGAATGTCGCCGCCCTCGCGCATCGCGATCGCGAGCCCGACCGCCGGCGTTCCGCTCACCCGGAACATCGGCTGCGGCGGGTCGGCGAGGCCGCGCCGCACCGTCACGATGTCGCGCAGCCGCACCAGGCGGTTGCCGGCCGCGATGTTGACGTCGAGGATGTCGAGCTCGGACTCGAAGGCGCCGGAGACGCGCAGCACGATGGTCTCGTCGCCGGTCTGGATCGCCCCCGCTGGGCTCACCGCATTCTGGGCCCGCAGGGCCTGGATGATGGCCGACCGGTCGAGGCCGAGCCCGGCCAGCGTCGCGGTCGAGAACTCGATGAACACGCGCTCGTCCTGGGCGCCGAGGATCTCGACCTTGGAGACGTCGGGGATCGCCAGCAGGCGCTTGCGGATCGCCTCCGCGCGGTCGCGCAGCTCGCGCTGCGTGAAGCCGTCCGCCGTCAGCCCGTAGATGATCCCGAAGGTGTCGCCGAAATCGTCGTTGAAGCCGGGACCGACCACGCCGGCCGGCAGCGTGTGGCGCATGTCGGCGACGCGCTTGCGCACCTCGTACCAGATGTCCGGCACCTTTCCGGGCGGTGTCGAGCCTTTCAGGTTGACGAAGATCGTGGTTCGGCCCGGCACCGTGGTCGAGCGCAGGAAGTCGAGGCTCGGAACCTCCTTCAGGGTCCGCTCGAGCCGGTCGGTGATCTGGTCGAGCGTGTCGGCGAGCGTCGCGCCCGGCCACGCCGCCTCGACCACCATGGCGCGGAACGTGAACGCCGGGTCCTCGTTGCGGCCGAGCCGGATGTAGGACAAGAGCCCCGCCAGCGTCACGGCGATCATCAGATAGAGCACGAAGGAGCGGTGCCGCAGCGCCCAGGCCGAGAGGTTGGGGCCGCTCATGGCCGCGATCCGAGCAGCCGCACCTTCTGGCCGGGATGCAGCGCCTGCACGCCGGCCGTGACGACGATGTCGCCGACCTCCAGGCCGCCCGCGACCACGACCTTGGCCGGATCGAACCGCACCACCTCGACGTTGCGCAACGCCACCGTGGCGCTCCCCGGATCGACGATCCAAACGGCCGGCGCCCGGTCGGCGTGGGTGAGCGCGCTCGCCGGAATCTCGATCACGGCGCGGGCGTCGAGGACGAGCCGCCCGGTCACGGTGGCGCCGAGCCGCATCGCCTCCGGCGGGTCGGCGAGCCCGACCTTCACCTCGAAGGTGCGGGTCACCGGGTCGGCCTCGGGCGCCACCTCGCGCACCCGCCCGCGCGCCGTCACGGCGGGATCGTCGGTGAGGCTCACGGCGATCACGGCGTCCGGCGGCGCCGTGCGCAGCACCTGGGCCGGCACCTCGAACACGGCGTCGCGGCCACCCTGGCGGGCGAGCCGCACGATCGTCTGCCCGGCCTGGACCACCTCGCCGGGCTCGGCCCCGACCGCCGTGACGACGCCGGGCGCGTCGGCGGTCAGCACCGTGAAGCCGAGCAGATCCTCGGCGGTCTTCAGTTGTGCCTCCGCCGAATCGACGCGCGCCTGTGCGGTGTCGCGCTCCTTCTTGGCCTGGTCGAACAGGGCCCGGGTCGTCCAGCCCTGCGCCAGCAGGGTCTCCTGCCGCACGAAGTGATTGGTCGCCTGGGTGAGCGCTGCCTGCGCGGCGACGAGGTCGGCGCGGGCCGCGCGCACCGCATTGGTCTCGTTCTGCGGCTCGAGCCGCGCGATGGTCTGGCCGGCCGTCACCCGGTCCCCGACGGCCACGGGCCGCTCCGCCACGCGCCCGGCGATGCGGAAGCCGAGCGCCGCGACGTCCTGCGCGGCGATCCGGCCGGTCAGGGCCACGGTCTCGCCGGCCTCACGCTTGGCGATGGTGACGGTGCGGACCGGCCGCGGCTCCGGCGCCTTCGCCTCCTCGGCGGGCCCGCAGCCGGCGAGCAGCCCCACGAGGGTCAGTGCGGCCGCGCGCGCCGCGTCAGCCCGTCGGGGGCGCCACGAGCGCTTTGCGGATGGCGAGGGCGATCGCGACATAGGCCAACCCCGAGATCACGAGAGAGACACCGGCCACGACGCCGGCCTCGAGCTCCCGCACATGCGGGAACTTGAACACCAGCACCAGGCTCATCACGAGTGCCAGCAGGCCGGAGACGAGCAGCCACAAGGCGCCGCGCTGACGGCGGATCTTCACGGCACAGCCGATCTGCGACAGGCCGAGCACGACGAACACGATGGCGATCAGGAGCGTGATCGCCACCGCCCCCTTCAGCGGATTGAAATAAACGAGGATGCCGCCGACGATCTCGACGCCGCCGCCGAGGAGCTGCCAGACGAAGCCGGGCCACGCCTTGGTCTCGAACGCCTGGACGATCTTGGCGATGCCGACGATCACCAGCACGGCACCGAGCACCAGCCCGGCCGCCATGGTCGAGGTGGTGGGCAGCGCGATCGCCGCGCTCCCGCAGACGAGGAGCACGAGCCCGAGCAGCAGAAAGCTCCACCATCGGAACCGAAGCGGCACCCGGCCGGCCTCGGGCTCGGCCGCCGGTGCGGTCGCTTGCTCGGTCACCATGCCGTCCGGTCTCCCGTCGTCGGCGCGTCGACGACAGCGCCTCGCCTCGCCCCGAGACCGGCGGCGCGGCCGCCGACGCTTCGTCGAATGCCGCGCCGATGCTACCGCAGTGCGACAGCGCCGAACAACCGGACGTCGTGCTAGCCCGGTCTCCGGCGCGCCACATTGCAGGGCGGTCGCGACGGCGCGCGATCCGGGGTGCCCCCCTCCTGTCGCAAACGCCGGGCCGGCGGCCGTGCGGCGCGACCGCCCGGGCCCAGCTTGATCTTTCCGCCCGTTTGTGCCCTGAAACGCCCTGGCCGGCGCCCGCCGGCCGGCCGCGCCGCGATCGCCGGCCGCAGCAACGAGCGGAGAACGGCGTGACGAGCGCAGCGGATCGGCGCACGACGGGAGAGGGGCCGCTGCTCTCGGTGGTGCTGCCCGCCTACAACGAGGCCCGCAATGTCGGGCCGATGGCGGCCCGCCTCGTCGAGGTGATCGGCGCCATCCCGGGCCTCGCCGGCCGCTTCGAGATCGTCTTCGTCGACGACTGCTCGAAAGACGGCACGCTCGCCGCGCTGCGCCGCCTCGCCGCCGCCGACCCGCGCGTCCGCTACGTCTCCTTCACCCGCAACTTCGGCCACCAGGCGGCGCTGCGGGCCGGGCTCAAGCACGCCGCGGGCGATGCCGTGGTGCTGATGGACTGCGACTTCGAGCACCCGCCCGAGCTGATCCCGGAGTTCGTCGCCCGCTGGCGCGACGGCGCCCGGATCGTCGCGGCGCAACGCGAGACGTCGGCCGGCGACGTGTCAGCCTTCAAGCGGTTCACCTCGGCGCTCTACTACCGCGTGCTCGACGCCGTCGGCGACATCAGCATCGAGCCCGGCAGCGCCGACTTCCTGCTGCTCGACCGCACCGTCGTCGACACCATCAACGGTTTCGAGGACCACGATCTGTTCCTGCGCGGGCTGGTGCGCTGGCTCGGCCATCCGCTCGTCAAGGTGCCGTATCGCCAGGGCGTACGCAGCGAGGGCGAGTCGTCCTACACGCTGCGCCGGATGGTCGACCTCGCCGTCACGGGCATCATCGCCCACAGCGTCAAGCCGCTGCGCATCGCCATCCACCTCGCCCTGGTGTTCGCGCTGATCGGCGTGCTGCTGCTGGTCTATTCGGTCGTCAGCTTCCTGGCCATCGGCCATACCGTGGCGGGCTGGACCTCGATCATGTCGGCGATCGCCATTCTCGGGGCGGGCCAGTTCCTGGTGCTCGGCATCATCGGCGAGTATGTCGGCCGGGTGCTGCGCGAGACGCGCAAATGGCCGTCCTTCCTGGTCGCCGAGACCGAGCGCTCGGGCCAGGCCGGTTCGCGCCAGTCCGACCCGGACCACGCCGCGGTGGCGCCACGGCGTGCCTCGGCCGCCTCCTGAGCTGCGCGACGGACGGCAACCAGACGTCGTATTAGCCTGCTCCCCGGGTTGCTGCGTTGCACGATTTGCGCGACAAGTGGGTGGCAGCGCACCGCAGTCTCCCGCGAACGGCCGTCCGGACCGTCGGTGTCGCGCCCCGAAAGCGAGGCGCCCGTGACGATCGACCGCTCGCCCGTTCTCGTCGACCTCGCCCTCCAGGGAGGCGGTGCCCACGGCGCCTTCACCTGGGGCGTGCTCGACCGCCTGCTGGAGGAGCCCTGGCTCGAGATCGATGGCGTCTCCGGCACCTCGGCCGGCGCCATGAACGCGGCCGTGCTGGTCGACGGCTTCGCCGACGGCGGCCGCGACGGCGCCCGGAGCGCGCTCGAATCGTTCTGGCGCAGCGTGTCGGACGGGGCGCGGTTCAGCCCGTTCCAGCGCACGCCGCTCGACCTGATGCTCGGCCGCTGGACGCTCGACAACTCGCCCCTCTACGTGATCATGGACCTGATGGCCCGCCTGGTCTCGCCCTACGATCTGGTGGCGGGGGCCAACCCGCTGGCCGCGATCCTCGAGCGGCATGTGGACTTCTCCCGGCTCTCGCAGGCGCCGATAAAGCTGTTCGTCACGGCGACGAGCGTGCGCACCGGCCAGGGCCGCGTCTTCCGCAACGACGAGATCACGCCGGACGTGCTGCTCGCCTCGGCCTGCCTGCCGACCATGTTCCAGTCGGTCGAAATCGACGGCGAGGCCTATTGGGACGGCGGCTATTCGGGCAATCCGACCATCACGCCGCTGGTGCGCGAGTGCCGCTCGCGCGACACCATCATCGTCCAGATCAACCCGATCGAGCGCCTCGGCACGCCGCGCACGGCGCGCGACATTCTCAACCGGCTCAACGAGGTGTCGTTCAACGGCGTGCTCCTGAAGGAGCTGCGGATGATCGCGCTCCTGCGCCAGGTCGCCGACGCCGGCAATTGCGAGGGTGCGCAGTGGGCCCGCATGCGCATCCATCGCATCGCCTCGGCCGCGATGGCGGAGCTCTCCGCCTCCTCGAAGCTGCTCGCCGAATGGGGCTTCTTCTGCAAGCTGCGCGATCTCGGCCGCGCCGCCGCCGAGACGTTCCTGATCGAGAACGCGGCCGCGCTCGGCGAGCGCTCGACCTACGATCTCGACGCACTTCTGGCGAGGCCCTGATCCGATGCTCGGGCTCGCCGGAATCCTCGTCGGCCTCGCGCTCCTGATCGCCTTCGCCTATCGCGGCTGGAGCGTGCTGCTGCTGGCGCCGCTCGCCGCGCTGGTCGCCGCGGCGTTCGCGAGCGAGCCGCTGCTCGCCCACTGGACCCAGACCTTCATGGGCAGCGCGTCGCGCTTCCTCATGCAGTTCTTCCCGATCTTCCTGCTCGGCGCGCTGTTCGGCAAGCTGATGGAGGACACCGGCTCGGTCGGCGCCATCGCCGAAGCGATGACCCGGACGCTGGGGCCACGCCGCGCCGTCATGGCCGTCGTCGTCGCCGGGGCGATCGTCACCTATGGCGGCGTCAGCCTGTTCGTCGCCTTCTTTGTGCTCGCGCCGATGGCCGAGGCGTTGTTCCGCGCCGCCGACATTCCGCGCCGGCTGATGCCGGCCGCGATCGCGCTCGGCACCTCCACGTTCACGATGTCGGCGCTGCCCGGCACGCCGGCGATCCAGAACGCCATCCCGATGCCGTTCTTCGGCACCACGCCGTTCGCGGCACCGGGCCTCGGCATCGTCGCCGCCATCATCATGCTGGGTTTCGGGCTCGGCTGGCTCGCCCTCGCCGAACAGCGCGCCCGGCGCCGCGGCGAGGGTTTCGGTCCCGGCCTGATGGCGGATGTCGCGGGCGCGGCAGCGGACGACACGGTGCGCGAGCGGGCGACCGTGGCGCAGTCCTTCGATCCCGTGGAAGCGCCGCGCGGCGACCGCGCTGTCGCTGGACCGCCCGCCGCCGTCGCCTTCGCGCCGCTGGTCGTGGTGGTCGCGGTCAATCTCGTGATGTCGCTTCTCGTGCTGCCGCGGCTCGACACCGCATTCCTGGCCGAGCCGCGCTGGGGCGAGACTTCGCTCGCCGCGGTCGGCGGCGTGTGGTCGGTCGTCGTCGCCCTCGCCGCCGCGATCGTCACGGTGCTGGTGCTCAACCCGAAGCGGCTCGCGACGCCGCGGACCAGCATCGACGCCGGCGTCAACGCCTCGGTGCTGCCCGCCGTCAGCGTGGCGAGCCTGGTCGGCTTCGGCGCCGTGGTCGCGGCGCTGCCGGCCTTCGCCGTGGTGCGCGACTGGGTGCTGTCGATCGGGGGCGGGCCGCTGGTGTCGCTCGCCGTCTCGACCAACATCCTGGCAGCGCTGACCGGCTCCGCCTCGGGCGGCATGACGATCGCCCTCGATGCGCTGGGCGCCATCTATCTGGGCCTCGCCGCCGTGCAGGGCATCGACCCGGCGCTCCTGCACCGGGTCGCCGTGATCGGCGCCGGCACGCTCGACAGCCTGCCCCACAACGGCGCCGTGGTGACGCTGCTCGCCGTCTGCGGCACCACGCATCGCGAGGGTTATCTCGACATCGTCATGGTCGCGATCGTCGGCGCCATCGTGGCGCTCGCCGCCGTGATCGGGCTCGGCACGGTGTTCGGCTCGTTCTGAGGCTCGGTCGGGATTGGGGACCCGACAGCGCTGTCCAGGAGAACGCCGTCGAGAATGCCGTCGGCCACTGGCGCGCCGGCCGCGCGCGAAGACCGGCCTGGCGGGTGTTCAGGGATGCGCCGCGTTGACGGTGCGTCGCGCCGGCCGGCCCGGATCGGGCGCCCGCGGCGCGACGAGGCAGAGCATGCGCTCGCCCGGATGGTCGGCGTGCCAGCGGATCGTCCGCGCGTCCATGCCGAGCGTCAGCAGCGCTTCGTAGAGCGCCGCCCGTCTGCCGTCGAAGAAGAACTGGTCGGTCGCCTGCTCGAAGCGGCGCGCCGCCGCCTTCGACCCGAACTCGACGAGATCGAGCCCGGTCGCACAGCTGCGGATCGCGAAACGGTGTCGCGCCATCGGCGTGCCCCTCCAGTCCCGATCATGCGCCGCCGTCGTCGCGGGCGAAATCAGGAGAACCGCGGCCCTACCATCGTAGGCCGGCCAGCCGGATCGCGGTTACGGGTCGTCGATGCCCGCGGGCGCGCACGGGCAGGACGGCGGTGGGGATCCGAGCCGGGTCTCAGTCCTGGTCGAAGAAGGTGCCGAGCGAGCTGCCCGGCTCCAGCACCGAGCCGTCGTCGTCGATGCTCTGCTCGAGCTCCTGCACGTAGCGCGGCGGTGGGCCGCCGCCGTCGATCACGGGCGCGCCGGGGCCGCCGGCCCGGTAGGTCGCGTAGGCCTCCGGCGTGCCGACATAGGCGCAGTTGCAGCCCCGCGGATCGGCGTAGACGTACCAGGTCTTGCCGTCCTTGCGGCGGACCGCGAGCTTGTCGGCGGGCAGGCTGCGCAGATGTGCGGCGCGCTCCGGCGTGTCGGCATAGCGCACCGCGAAGCCGGACGCCGTGAACAGATTGTTCGGGCGCTGTCGCTCCTGGGCGTCGACGGGCCCGGCGAGAAGCGCCGCGGCCGACAGGACGACGGCGGCGGATCGGTTCGTGACGACGGCTCGGGTCATCGTGGCTGGTCCTCGCAGGCGGCGTCGCGGGCGGCGCAACGCGCCGTCAGTTAGCGCGTCGAGCGGGCGCGCTTCAAGCGTGCGAGGCGCCGAGCGCCACCGGCGCGGCGCTCCTGCAACTCGCTTGCAGTTTCGAGTGATTCCAATCAGGGTTTCCCCAAATAGCGCCACCGGGTGAGGCCTGTTACGCCATGACCGTACCAAGGAGTATGCCGACATGGCCTACAAGATCATCGCGTCGCAATGCACCGCGTGCGGCGCCTGCGAGTTCGAGTGTCCCAATTCCGCGATCAGCATGAAGGGCGACATCTACGTCATCGATGCCGTCAAGTGCACCCAGTGCGAAGGCCATTTCGACGAGCCGCAATGCGCCGTCGTCTGCCCGGTCGAGGGCACCTGCGTTCCTGCCTGAGAGTGACGTCCGCGGCCTGGAGCGAGGGCTCCGGGGCGATCCGTGGCCGCCCGGTTCGAGGCCGAAACGGCGCTTCGCCGTTCCGTGCGCCCGGTCGACGCCACGACGGAGACGCGCTCGACGAGCGAGAATAAAAAATGGCCGGGCATGCCCGGCCATTTTCGTTGTGAGAGTCGGGAGCGCCGGCGGTCTCAGCCGCCCGCGCTCATCGACGAGCGGAACGCCCAGCCGACGAAGTAGCTCTCCACATAGGCGAAGATCGCGTACATGATGATGCCTTCCGCCGCGAGCAGCAGCAGCCCGGCGAAGACGAGCGGCATCTGGAAGTTCGAGCCCGCCTGCACCATCAGAAAGCCCAGTCCGGCATTCGCCGCGATCGTCTCGGACACCACGGTGCCGACGAAGGCGAGCGTGATGGCGACCTTCAGCGACCCGAACAGGTAGGGCTGGGTGCGCGGGATGCCGATCTTCAGCATGATGTCGAGCTTCTTCGCCCCGAGCGCGCGCAGCACGTCCTCGAGCTCCGGCTCGATGGTCGACAGGCCCGTCGCGACGTTGACGACGATTGGGAAGAACGAGATCAGGAATGCGGTGAGGATCGCCGGGATCTCGCCGATGCCGAACCAGATCACGAGGATCGGCACCACGGCGACCTTCGGCACCGAGTTGAAGCCGATCATCACCGGATAGAGGCCGCGATAGATCGTCCGTGACCAGCCGACCACGATGCCGAGCACGATGCCGAACACGACAGCGAGCGCGAAGCCGGCGAGCGTAGTCCACAGCGTGACGAAGGAGTTCTTCGCCAGCGGCCACCAGTACTGCGCCATGGCGACGAAGATCTGCGACGGCGCCGGCAGGATGAAGGGGTCGACCTTGAAGCCGCGGCAGATCACCTCCCAGATCAGGAACATCGCGATGGTGAACAGCCACGGCGACAGCCGCTCGATGGTGTGCGTGTTCATCCCTTCCGCGCCTCCCCGATCTTGGCCCGCAGCTCGTGGACGATGTCGGTGAAGGCCGGCTCGTAGCAGACCTCGATCGGCCGCGGACGCGGAAAGGGGACCTCCTTGGTGAGGACGAGGCGGCCGGGCCGTGCGCTCATCATGTGGATCTTGTCGGCCAGGAACGTCGCCTCGCGCAGGTCGTGCGTCACCAGGATCACGGTGAAGCCGATCTTCTGCCAGAGGTCGCGCAGGACGCACCACAGCTCCTCGCGCGTGAAGGCGTCGAGCGCCGCGAAGGGCTCGTCGAGCATCAGGAGCGCCGGCTGATGAATCAGGGCGCGGCACAGCGAGACGCGCTGCTGCATGCCGCCGGAGAGCTCCCACGGGAAGCGGTCGCCGAAGCCGGCGAGCCCGACGGTGGCGAGCAGCGCCTCGGCCTCGGCGCGGTAGCGGTCCTTCTCCTTGCGGAAGCGGGAGCGGTGCGGCTGCACGATCTCGAGCGGCAGCAGCACGTTGTCGATGACCTTGCGCCACGGCAGCAGGTTGGGGTTCTGGAACGCCATGCCGGCCATCTTGACCGGGCCGTGCACCGTGTTGCCCTCGATGGCGATCTTGCCGAAGTCGGGCGGCAGCAGGCCGGTGACCAGCTTCATCAGCGAGGACTTGCCGCAGCCCGACGGGCCGACGACGGCGGCGAACTCGCCTTTCTGCAGGCTGACGCTGAAACGGTCGAGCGCGTGCACGCCGCCGTTCGCGCCCTTGTAGATCAGGGTGACGTCGTCGATGTCGACGAAGGCCGTCATGCCGCGGCCTCCGTCGAGACGGGGCCGCGGGCGCGGCGGGAGAGTTTTGGACGCATGGTGGACTCGTTGTTCGCCGTCGTTCCGATCGGCCGGCCGGAGCGGGCGGAGACCGGATACCGTGATCCCCTGCCGTGCGCATTGAAGCCGGTGCACGGGCGTTGCGCCCGCGCACCGGAGCGACGCGTGACGGTCAGAGCTTGCGGGCCGCGGCGGGGGGCAGGAACTCGCTGGTGAAGACGTCCTCGGCCTTCGGCTTGGCCTTGAACTCGTAGGTGATGCCGATCTGGTCGATCGACTTGGCGAGCCGCGCCATGTCGACTCCGCCGAGCCCGTTCTCCTTCACCCACGGGGTGACGAAGTTGTCGCGCAGCGACATCTTCAGGCGCGCCAGCTCGGTCTTCTCGTCGGCCGTCTCGTTGCGCTTCATCACCGACTTGATGGCGCTCTCGGGGTCCTTGATGGTGTCCTGGACGCCCTTGAGGGTGGCGCGCACAAAGCCCTCGACCACCTTCGGGTTCGCCTTGGCGAAGTCCGGATTGACCATGATGGCGTTGCCGTAGAGCACCAGGCCATAGTCGGACATCAGCATCACCTTGATGTCCTCCGGCTTCAGATTCCGCTGCAGCAGGTTGAAGTACATCGAGAACGAGAAGCCCGTGATGGCGTCGACCTTGCCGTCGGCGAGCATCGGCTCGCGCACCGGGAAGCCGATGTTCTCGATCTTCACCTTGGAGTCGTCGATGGCGTTCTCCTTCACGAACGCCTTCCATTGCGCGAAAGCGCCGTCGGCGGCCGGCGCGCCCAGCACCTTGCCTTCGAGGTCCTTCGGCTTGGCGATGCCGGTCTTGGTCGTGGTGGCGATGGCGAAGGGCGGCTTGTCGTAGACCATCATGATGGCCTTGACCGCCTTGTCGGGGTTCTGGTCGCGGAACTTGACCAGCGAGTTGATGTCGAAGAAGCCGAGCGGGTAGGTGCCGGCGGCGACGCGGGCGATGCCGGCGACCGAGCCGGGGCCGGTGTCGACCGTGACGTTGAGGCCCTCCGCCTTGTAGTAGCCCTTGTCGATGGCGACGAAATAGGGCGCCGACGGTCCCTCGAACTTCCAGTCGAGGGCGAACTTCACGTCGGTGTCGGCGAACGCCGGGGCGATCATCGCCAGGCTCGCCGCCAGCGCACAGATCGCGAGCGATTTCTTCATTCGAATGCTCCCTTGGCCATGCGGGCTGGTTGTCCAGCCAGGTGTCCAGCACATTGCCGAGCCGTTGTCCGGCAAGTTGCAGAGTCGGTCAGCAAGCCGCGTGCCACGAAATTCGCCAGACCGCGCCGTAAGTCCGCGGCAGGACGGGAGAAACGCTGTCTAAAAAAGATGCAGGCGGCAGTGACCTGCCCACAATACCGCCCGGCGCGAAATCCTGAAATCGCCGTCCCGTCCGCCGGACGAGGCGGGTTGCCGCAGGGGTGCGCGTCGCCGCGCCGCTCACGAGCCGCGATAGGTCGAGAAGCTCCAGGGCGTGACCAGCAGCGGCACGTGGTAGTGGCCCTCGGCCTCGGCGACCGAGAACCGCAGCGGCACCGTGTCGAGGAAGGGCGGGTCGGCGAGGGCCACGCCGCGCGCCGCGAAATACGCCCCGACCTCGAAGACCAGCTCGTAGGTGCCGATCGGCACCGGCCGGCCGCCGATCAGGGGCCCGTCGGTGCGGCCGTCGTGATTGGTGACGGCCTGCGTGACGACCCGGCGGGCGTCGCCGGGGCCGATCTCGAACAGCGTCAGCGGAATTCCCTTCGCCGGCGAGCCGCCATGGGTGTCGAGCACATGGGTCGACAGCCGCCCGGCGAGCGGCAGCCGGTCGGGCGCGGCGACGAGCTGGTCGAGCCGCAGCGCGGCGATGCGGAAGACCTCGTCGAGGGCCGTGGCGTGCTCGGTCGTGCTGTCGTTGGCGAGCCGGCGCTCGAATTGGCGAAGGATAGACGCCTTGGTGTGGCGCCGCACGCAGACGATGAACGGGATGCCGTGCTTCTGCTGGTAGGCGTCGTTGAGGCGGTGGAAAGCGGCGTACTCGTCCTCGGTCAGCCGGTCGAGCCCGGCGCTCGCCTGCTCGGCCGTCGAGGCGGCGGTCAGCGCGCCGGCGCGGGCCGCCTTGCCGGCGAGGTCCGGGTGGGCTGCCAGCAGCGCGCGCTGGCGCTCCGGGCCGGCGGCCGTGACGGCCGCCACCATGGCGTCGAGCAGCGCCTTCAGCGAGCCGAACGGCCGCGCCGCCACGACCGCCTCGGCGGCCCAGGGCGAGTGCTCGAAGATGCCGCCGAGCGCGGCGACGAAATCGATCTCGGCAGCGGCGTTCAGGGTGTCGAGGGAGAGGGATGTCATGAAAATCTGCCGTCCAGATCGGGTTTCGTCGAAGCGTGGCCGGGAACCGCAGCTTGTAACCTCTCCCCGGGCGGCGGGGAGAGGGAAAGCGCGCCGCGAGCCCTGCGCTCACGCGTTCACTCCCCCCTTGCCCCGGCGGCGAGCCAGGCGGCGAGGAGGGCGCGCTCGTCGAGCGTCATCTCGGTCACGTTGCCGGGCGGCATCGCGTGGCTGCGCACCGCCTGCAGCTCGATCAGCCGGGCGTGCCGTCGGATGGTCTCCGGATCGTCGAGCCGCAGGTCCTTGGGCGGATGGCCGATGCCGGCCCACACCGGCTCGCCGGCGTGGCACATGCTGCAGCGGGAGATCACCACGTCGCTGACCTCGGCGAAGGTGGGGGCAGCCGGCAGCGCGCCGGTTCTGGCCTCGCGCGGCCCCGCCATCGACAGCGCGACGATCGCGGCGACGCCGGCGGCCGCGACCGCCCAGGTCCACCACGGGCTGCCCTTGCCGGCGTGCCGGGTGTTGTAGAAGTGCCGGATCACCGGGCCGATCAGCAGCACGATCGCGACGATGAGCCAGTTGTACTTCGTCGCGAAGACCAGCGGGTAGTGGTTCGACAACATCAGGAAGACGACCGGCAGCGTCAGGTAGTTGTTGTGCACCGAGCGCTGCTTGCCGATCTCGCCCCAATACGGGTCCGGCTTGCGGCCTTCGATCAGGGCCGCCACGGTCTTCTTCTGGAACGGGATGATGACGACGAACACGTTCGCCACCATGATGGTGCCGACCAGGGCGCCGATCTGGGTCAGCGCGCCGCGGCCCGAGAACACGTGCGTGAACGCATAGGTCAGCCCGACCAGGAACACGTAGCCGACCAGCGCCAGCGCCACCTCATGCTTGCCGAGTGGCGAGCGGCACAGGCCCTCGTAGGCGAGCCAGGCGACCACCAGGGTGCCGAAGGCGAGGCCGGCGGCCTGCGGGACCGTGAGGTCGAGCACGGCCTTGTCGATCAGGAACAGGTCGGCGCCGAGATAGTAGACGACGACCAGCAGGGCGAAGCCGGACAGCCAGGTGGCGTAGGCCTCCCACTTGAACCAGGTCAGCTCGTCCGGCATCCGGGCCGGCGCCACCAGGTACTTGGCGATGTGGTAGAAGCCGCCGCCGTGGACCTGCCAGGCCTCGCCCTTGACGCCGTCCGGCAGCGCCGTGCCGTCGTGGCGGCCGCGCAGGCTGAGATCGAGGTGGATGAAGTAGAACGAGCTGCCGATCCATGCCATGGCGGCGACCACGTGCAGCCACCGCAGCAGGGCGGACGCCCATTCGGTCAGGACAAGCTCCAAGATCGGGCCTCGTCGATCGGGGGTTTTCAGACGCGTGGCGGCGGGCGAGGCGGTGCCCGGGCCGGCCCCGCGTCGGGGGCGGCGCACCATGGCAGAGCCGGGGCGGCGAGTTCAAGAGACCAGCACCCCCGTCATCCTGAACACGATTTGAGCAGTTCGCTCAGTCGATGGGCGGCGGCCGGCTCCGGTCCGATACGGAATTCTCCTCATCGCGCGATTCCGTTGTCCCGCCCGATCGATGCACGCGGCGCACCCCTTGGCATGCTCCTTGCGGCAGCGGCTCGGCCGGCCGCCCGGCCGCCGCTCGACGGCCCGATCCCGCACTGCACGGGGCGGGACGCTTCCGGACCCCAAGGATTTCGACGACGCAAGGAGTGACGATGCACGCAGCTCTTTGGCCCGCAGCTCTTCGGCCCGCAGCGCTTCGCAGGGGGGCCGGTCGCTTCGCCGGCCGCATGCTCGCCGCCGCCCTCGGCACCGCGCTGAGCCTCGCCGCCGCGTGGCCGGCGCAGGCGCAGGAGACCATCAAGGTCGGCATCCTGCATTCGCTCTCCGGCACCATGGCGATCAGCGAGACGACCTTGAAGGACGTCATGCTGATGCTGATCGAGGAGCAGAACAAGAAGGGCGGCCTGCTCGGCAAGAAGCTCGAGGCCGTGGTCGTCGATCCTGCGTCGAACTGGCCGCTGTTCGCCGAGAAGGCGCGCGAGCTGATCACCAAGGACAAGGTCGCGGCGGTGTTCGGCTGCTGGACCTCGGTGTCGCGAAAATCCGTGCTCCCGGTGTTCAAGGAGCTGAACTCGATCCTGTTCTATCCGGTGCAGTACGAGGGCGAGGAGAGCGAGCGCAACGTGTTCTACACGGGCGCGGCGCCGAACCAGCAGGCGATCCCGGCCGTCGACTATCTGATGAAGGAGGAGAAGGTGCAGCGCTGGGTGCTGGAGGGCACCGACTACGTCTATCCGCGCACCACCAACAAGATCCTGGAGGCCTACCTGAAGTCCAAGGGCGTCGCCGCCGAGGACATCTCGATCAACTACACGCCGTTCGGGCATTCCGACTGGCAGACCCGCGTCGCCGAGATCAAGCGCTTCGGCTCGGCCGGCAAGAAGACCGCCGTCGTGTCGACCATCAACGGCGACGCCAACGTGCCGTTCTACAAGGAGCTCGGCAACCAGGGCGTCAAGGCGACCGACATCCCGGTGGTGGCGTTCTCGGTCGGCGAGGAGGAGCTCGCCGGCATCGACACCAAGCCGCTGCTCGGCCATCTCGCCGCCTGGAACTACTTCCAGTCGATCGATACGCCCGCCAACAAGGCGTTCATCGAGAAGTGGAAGGCCTTCACCAAGAATCCGAAGCGCGTCTCCAACGACCCGATGGAGGCCCACGTCGTCGGCTTCGCCATGTGGGTGAAGGCGGTCGAGATGCTGCCGAACCACCACATCACCAAGCCGGTGTTCATCGGCGAGATCAAGGACGACGGCCAGTTCGACGTGGTGTGGAAGACGGAAGGGCTCGTCCCGGGCGAGGCGTGGTCGCCCTATCTCGAGGGCTCGAAGGATCTCACCGCCGACTGGGTCAAGCTCAAGTGCGGCAACTACAACACCAAGACGCAGAAATGCGGCGGGTGAGCCGGCGCGACGTTGTCTTCACCTCTCCCCGC